>DASRES010000001.1 GCA_035651955.1 Acidimicrobiia bacterium | reverse complement strand
CGAGCGGCGCGTCTGGCGGCTCTGGCTCCCGCCAGTGGGTCCGGTCGACGAACACGCGGCAGACCCGAGCGGGACTCGCTACGAGTCGAGGCTTCGAACGTGTTCTAGGAGTGTGTCGATCGTGGCGTCGGGGCTGCCGTTGACGTAGGCGATGCGGCCTCGCGCATCAATCAGGTAATAGACGTCCAGGAAGGCCTTGGGGTCGTACGTCGTGGTCAGCGCGTGTGAGGCCGTGCCCCAGAGCCATGCTGGGTTGGTGAACTGCTTGTTGGCGATGCGACGACCGAAGGTCGCGATGTCAGGGCCGTCGCCTCCGAGGTTGTCCGCCAGCTGCAGTTCGACGACCTTGACGTGGTGCTGCGCGAATCGGTCGATGTGATCGGCCATGATTTGGGTTCCGGCTTGGCAGCTCCCGCAGTAAGTGGTGACGAACCACACCAGAGCGGATTTGCCTCGCAGCGCCGCGATGCTGGTCGTCTGCCCATCGATGGTGGTGAAGGAGCCGTCGGGGGCGGGCGCACCGAGGCTGAGGCGCGCACTCTGGGGTTGGCTGGCGTCGTGACGTACCAGCGCGGCCGTGATCGCGGCGATGATGATCATTGCTACCAAGCCGCCGACCACCAGGCCCCAGCGCGGTCGTCGGTACGCGCGGCGTCGCGGCTGGCTCATCGCGTGCTGCTTGCCTTGTCGCGATGACCGGCTGGCGTCCCCTCGTCCGGGCTCGCGGTGGACAGCCGTTCGGGTTGAGGCGTGTCGGCCGTGTCACAGGTGTCGCCAACGAGCAGGCGGCTTGGACGAATCGGCGGGTGCTCCATATGTCGGCGGCGATGATCACCGCCAGGCTGACGCCGAGGATGAGATTCTCCTTGGCGGCGAAGAACGACTGAATGCTGCCGCTCCTCTGTCCCAGGCTGGCGCCGGACATGCCCAGCAAGCCGACCAAGGTGGGAACGATGGGTGTGCAGCACAACAAGCTGGGCAGGACGCCGATCGCGGCTGCAGTGCCACCGACCGCCGCGCCGCGTACGCGCATTACCCGACGCACGGCGTAGATCTGCACGGCGAGCAGCCACGCGACGCTGAGTCCGAAGGCGACGCTGAACGCGAGGTAACGAGCGTCGAGGTAGCGCCAGTTGTGCAGCGAGAGTCGCTGCGTGAACGCGAAGGGCAAGAGGATGCTGTAGCCCAGCGCGACCGCGGCCGCGACCAGCGCGAACGACCCCTGGCTGACGTGGTCACGGGCGATCTCGCCGGTCAGGCGCGCAACCGCGCGTGGGGCGACGCGCGTCACGCTCGTGCCTCGCGTGTGGCCGTCGTCTCCGCTGCACATTGCTCGGTTCGACAGCGTCTGCGGTAGCGCACGACCAACACCCCGGCGGCGAGCACGAGCACGGCCACGACGGCGATGCCGGCACCGAGTGCGGCAGCGCTCGCCGCGGCTACCGCGACGAGCAGCGCTGGAAGCGCGCAGCAGACAACCGGGATGAGCAGCAGCGGCAACCACTTGACGTCACCCAGACCGGGCTGGCGGTCGTGGCGGCGATCCGGCAGCTGTGCTCCTCGGGTCATCGTGTGTTGCACCTCAGGCCGCGCAGCACGACAGCTCGTCAACCGGTGTGGTGAACGACTGCGCCACGAGGCGCAGCGCTTCGCTCATGGTGAGGTACGGCGCCCAGGTCGTGGCCAGATCCGTGACGGTCAGGCCGCTCTTGATGGCGTAGACGCCAGCCAGGATGAGGTCGCCGGCACCGTCGGCCAAGGCATGAACGCCCAAGACCTTGCCGGTGGCGCGATCGGCCACCAACTTGAGGGCGCCGCGGGTGTCGTGATCGACCAACGCCCGCGGAACATGGGCGAGGTCCAGCAGGCGGCAGTCGCACTGGTAGCCAGCGGCGAGGGCTTCGGCTTCGGTGAGACCGGCTCTGGCCAGTTGCGGGTCGGTGAAGACGACGTCAGGCAGACCCCGATAGTCGACCTGTTCACGAGTCCCGCGCAGCGCGTTGCGAGCAGCCACGTGTCCTTGCGCGGCAGCCACATAGACGAACTGTTGTCCGCCAGCGACGTCACCGGCCGCGAAGACCTTCGGGTTGGAGGTACGCAGCTCGTCGTCGACCTTGATGAAGCCGCGGTCGTCGAGCGCGACGTCTGCGGCGCCGAGTTCGAGGGCGTCGACGCGAGCCTGGCGGCCGGTCGCCACCAGAATGGCGTCACCTTCGACGGCGTCGCCGCGGTCGGTGTGAACCACGCGGGTCTCGCCCCGCTGCTCGACGACGGTGGCGCGGGCGTTGACGACGCGGATGCCTTCGTCGATCAGGATCTGGCGCAGTCGGCTCGCCAGCTCGGGTTCCGCCCGCGGTGCCAACCGACCGATGATCGTGACCTGCGCGCCGAGCCGCGCCCACAACTGGCTCTGCTCCAAACCGACGAAACCGCCGCCGATGGTGATCAGCCGTTGGGGCACGCTCTTCTGTTCCATCGCCGTGGTGGACGTCAGATGACCCGCTTCATGCAGTCCGGGTAGGACGGGGACGGCGGGGGCGGCGCCGGTGGCGATCACGTACGCGCGTGCGTGCAGTTCGCGGCCGTCGACGACCAGGGTGTCAGCATCCTTGAAGCGCGCCTCGTCGTGAATGATCTCGAACCCGTAGTGCTCAGCGAGATCGAGGTACTTGTGCTGGCGCAGGTCGGCGATCAACTCGTTCTTCTGAGCGATCAGCGCGGGGAGATCGACGGATCCGACGGCGGTGGGCACGCCGGCAAAGGGATGCGACGCGGCGTGGTGGTAGGTGTGCGCCGCGGCCAGCAGCGCCTTGGACGGAACACAGCCGATGTTGACGCAGGTACCGCCGACGATGGCCCGCTCGATGAGAACGACGCGCGCGTTGAGACGGCTGGCTTCGATCGCCGCGGCGAAGGCCGCGCCACCGGAACCAATTACCGCCAAGTCGTAGTCGTACGTCATCGCGCCTGCTCCTAGATCCAGTCGGGTCCGATGCGCTGGCACGAGACCAGGTGATCGCAGTGTTCGGCGGCCATCGACCGGGCGGCCTCGACAAGCCCACGCACCCGCTGATCACAAATCCGATACGTCACCTGCCGGCCGTGGCGTTCCGCGTCGACGAACTCGCACCACCGCAAGCACGCCAAGTGGTTCGAGACCCGGCTCTGCGGACAATTCAGCGCCTCGACGAGCTCGGACACGGTGCGCGGCGCATCCACCAGCAACTCCAGAATCCTCAACCGCGTCGGGTCGCCGAGCACCCGAAAGAAACGCGCAGTGGCGACGTCGAGTTCGCTACCGGCTTGCCGGGTTGCGGTCACCCTCCGACAATATAACAGGACAACCTGATCTAACAACCCGTTGTGTCGGCGGTGTCGCAAGCAGCCCTGCGCAGCGAATGCTCAGCGCGGCCGGCCCGCGCGCGCGCAGCGCCGTCAGGTTGCGGCGGTACTGCTTGGCAGCGCCGCCGTCCGCCACGGCGCCCTGACCCGAACAACAATCAGACCCGCCCGTTGCGCGACGCGTCAGCACATGTTGACGGCACCCGACCGTCAGCGTATGCTGACACCGTGGCCGATGCTGTCGATCTGGCACGGCGCGCGGCGAGCAAGGACGCGAGTGTTGGCTTGCGAGCGGTCGGCGCGCTCCGGAACCTGCTCGAGCGACTCGAGGAGTTGCAGGTCGACAACGCGCGGGCCCAGGGCTGGTCGTGGCAGGAGATCGCGCGCTGTCTCGGTGTGACGAAGCAGACGGTGCACCGCAAGCACGCCCGGAGGAGGTGACCGGCGTGTTCGAACGTTGCACCCCACAGACGCGGGCAGTCGTCGCCGAGGCTGAGACGGAGGCCCGACGCCTGGGTCATACCTGGATCGGCTGCGAGCACCTCCTCGTCGCGCTGACCCGCACCGGGGACGACACCGCTGCGACCCTCCACGCCCACGGGCTCACACCGACGAGCGTCACTGCCGCGATCACCGAAATCGTCGGCGTCACCGTCTCGGACCGGGACGCGCTCGCGATGATCGGGATCGACCTCGACACGGTCCGCGCCCGCGTCGAAGCGACGTTCGGTCGCGGCGCTCTCGATCGCCGGACAGCACCAAAGCGGGCTCGCCGGCTTCGGCGACGTGCACGGGGTTGTCGCACGGGCCCGATCGTCGTGGGCCCACTCCCCTTGTCGCCGAGAGCGAAGCGGTGCTTCGAGATCGCGCGGGGCGCCGCCGTGCCGGGCTTGATCACGACCCGGCACCTCGCGCTCGCCGTCCTCGCACGCACCGACACCACAGCGGCGCGAGTGCTCGCGCACCTGAACGCTGACATCGACGGACTGCGGCTCACGCTGGGCCACTGACGACTCGTCGGACACGGGCCGCTCACCAATCGAGTGACGCTCCCGAGCTGTCGCTACCGTGCGCGGATGAATCCGTTGCGCGCGATCGGCCTCTTCGTAGCCGCCGGTGTCGCCGAGATCGGAGGCGGCTACCTGATGTGGCGATGGCTGCGCACGGGCTCGGCGTGGTGGATCGGTCTGCTGGGGGGCGTCGTGCTCGTCGGGTATGGCGTGATCCCGACGCTGCAACGCGGCGGTTCCTTCGCGCGGGTCTACGCCGCGTACGGTGGCGTCTTCGTGGTCGCGAGCCTGCTGTGGGGATGGTGGATCGACGGTCACCGACCCGATCGCTTCGACTGGCTCGGCGCAGCAATCGTGCTCATCGGCGTGAGTGTGATCTTCTTCGTTCCGCGAACCGGTCGCTGAACCGATGCGCGCGGTCGCGAGCGATCACGTGCCGGCCGGTACGAGCTCCTCGAGAAGGGCGCGGACTCGGCGGTCGATCTCGTCGCGGATGGGCCTCACCTGTTCGAGCGCCTTGCCGGCCGGATCGTCGATATCCCAATCGAGATACCGCTTGCCGGGATAGAGCGGGCATGCGTCACCGCAGCCCATCGTGATGACGACATCGGCCGCGCGCACCACTTCGTCGGTGAGCGGCTTGGGAAACTCCTTCGAGAGGTCGAGCCCGAGCTCGCTCATCGCCGCCGCCACGGCCGGGTTGATCTCGTCGGCCGGCGCGCTCCCAGCCGATCGCACGTGCACACGGCCTCGGGCGTGGCGGTCGAGGAGCGCAGCGGCCATCTGGCTCCGGCCGGCGTTGTGCACGCACACGAAGAGGACCTCGGGCACTTCCGCCATGAGCAAGCCTTCCGCTTGAGCGAACGCGCGGAGGCGCTCGCGCGTGAACCGTTCCACCATGATCGGGACGAACCGCGGCACCGACGCGTCGGAGAAGAACAGCACGTTCTCGTCGACGTGGCGTTGGATCGTCTCCTGCGAGACGACGCCCGCGAACTCGGCGGCGAGGCGTGCGCTCGCCGCCTCGAGATGAGCACCGAGCTGCGAATCATCCGTCATGTCGGTTTCTCCTCGTGGGGGACGACGACGTCCGCCGCGGCGGTCGTGACGTCCGGATAGAGCACGCGGATCGCGGCGACCGCCACCACGCCGCCAACGAGTTGTGCGAGCACGAACGCCGGCACCGACGACGGTTCGATGCCCGCGAACGTGTCCGAGAACATGCGGGCAACGGCAACAGCAGGATTCGCGAACGACGTCGACGACGTGAAGAAGTACGCGCCTGTGATGTACGCACCGACGGCGAACGGCGCGACCCCCGCTCGTCCCGAGCGTACGACGCCGAAGATCACCACGAGCAAGCCGAACGTGGCGACGATCTCAGCGAGGAAGAGGCCACCACCGTCGCGTGCCTTCGTCGCCCACTCGACGGCGGGCCGCGAGAACATGACGTTCGCGACGATGGTCCCGCAGATCGCGCCCCCGAACTGCACGCCGACGTAGCCGGCCGCGTCACGCGTGCTCAGCCCCCGGAAGACACGGTCGGCGAGCGTCACCACGGGATTGAGGTGCGCGCCGGACACCGCGCCGAACGCGAGGATGATCGCGACGAGCGCGGCGCCGGTCGCCGCCGCGTTCTCGAGCAGCTGCAAGCCGACGTCCTGCGGCGACAGGCGCTGCGCCGCGATGCCGGAGCCGATCACCGCGACGAGCAGGAACGCCGTCCCCAGGAACTCTGCGAGCAGCCGCCGCCCGAGCATGTGCTCGATCACGAGCGTCAGCAGCAGCGCGCGGCCAGGTCGGGCTCGCCCGTCGTCGGACAGCAAGCAGCACCCGTCTCGGGATCGACGGTGCGCAGCTGCCCGCCCGGCACCTCGACATCCGACAGGACGGTGTAGATCTCCCACGGCTCCCCGTCGGGGCCGTCGACCCAGACCTTCTCCTGCACCGCGTAGCAGCACGCAACCTCGCCCTCGGTCGCGGCGCTCAGCCCCGCACCCGCGAGCCTCGCCTGGGCGGCGCGCACGTCGTCCGTCGACATGACTTCGACGCCGAGGTGGTTCAGCGTGCCACCCTGTGCGCTCTCGATCAGCACGAGCTTCAGTGGCGGCTCGGCGACCGCGAAGTTCGCGTAGCCGGGTCGCACCTTCGCAGGGGGCACCCCGAACAGCTTCGAGTAGAAGGCGACGGCCGTGTCGAGATCCGAGACGTTGAGGGCAAGCTGCACACGCGACATCCGGGACTCTCCCTCGGCAGTAGGGTGGAATAGACGACAATCGATATCATGGCATGCCCATCGACGTTCGTCAATATGTTTCGAGCCTCGGACGAGGAGGACACATGTCCCGCGGTACCCGAGCCTGTTGCCCCTCGCTGCTCGACGCGCCGCTCACCGAGCGCGACGCGGCAACGCTTGCGAAGCGCTTCGCCGCGCTCGCCGACCCCGCGCGGCTCCGGCTCCTCTCCCTCATCGCCGCTCAGGCAGACGGCGAAGTCTGCGCGTGCGACCTCGTCGAGCCGATCGGCCGGTCACAACCCACCGTGAGCCACCACCTCAAGGTGCTGCGGGAAGCCGGCGTCATCGAGGGCGAGCGGCGGGGCACGTGGGTCTGGTACCGCGTCGTTCCCGACGCGATCGCCGACTTGCGGTCCGCCCTCCGCGTCGAGCCGCGCGGGCACGCGGCGAGCCGCAGCTCCACCCGTTGACCAAGCGGCGGCCACGATCGTCATGGCCGGCCCGCACGAGCGGCCAACGCCGCGCTCTTCGAGTTGACGACCGACCCGCAGGAGCAGGCCACTTGGACGTCCGGCCCCCCGACCAGGGATGCCGCCGTGGGCGTTGAGGGTCTCGATCCCCCGACCTCCTCCTTGTAAGGGAGGCGCTCTTCCATCTGAGCTAAACGCCCGGAGCCGATCACGTTACCGGCGCGCATTCCCGGAGGCGCGTGGGAGGTGGCCGGCGACCACGCGATCGTCACAATCGTCTCTCCGTGCTGTGACCCGCGGCCGCGACGATCCCGATCGGACGCCGACCGAGGGGGGATGCACGATGAAGGCACACCGGTCCGCTTCGCCGCTGCGACGATCGCGGTCGCGACGATCGCGACACCGTGCGCGGTCGTACCGACGTACCCCGCATCCAGCTCGACGTTCGAGGGGTACCCCGTCATCTCGTACGTCCCACCGCATCCGGTCGGGATCGTGTACGTGTTCCACGGGACGGGCGGGAGCGCGGACTCGCGACGAAGCTCGAGACGGTCGACATGCTCGAGCACTTCGTGGCCCACGGCTACGGGTTCGTCTCGACCGACAGCACCGATCGCACGACGAAGCAGTGGGACACGGCCAGTCTCTCCCTCACGACGAACCCGGACCTCGCCCGTCTGTCACGTCTGGAGGCGCAGCTCGTCGCGACGGGCCGCATCACGCGACGCACGCCGATCTACGCGATCGGGATGTCGCGCGGTGCCGGCTTCGCGTCGGTGTTCGCCCAGGCGTTCCGCGACGGGGGATATCCGATCGCCGCGATCGCGCCCAGCCACGGCCAGATCCCGGCGTCGGTCCGCGACTCTGGCGGGCTCGACGTCCCCCCTGTTCACACTCGGTGCGAACGACCCGATCGTCAACGACGCGCAGGTGGTGGGCCAAGTCGCCGACCTCGTCCGGCGCGGCGTTCCGGCCGAGGTCTTCGTCGAGCCCGAGACGGCGCTGGACGCGCTGCGGTTCGTGCGCGTGCCGGGGATCGACGGGACGGTCGCGAACCAGCTGTTCGCGACCTTGGTCGGCGCCGGCCTCTGGGACGCGTCCGGGCGCAGGCTCGTGAGCATCAACACGGTCGAGTCGACGTTGCCCACGCTCCACTACCCCGCCACCGTCACACCGACGGAGCTCCAGTCCGTCCAGGACGAGATCGAGGTCGTCCTCGCGTTGCACCAGTACTCGGCGACGTACGCGAACCAGACCGTCGCGTTCTTCGACGCACACCGCTGAGCAACCCGGCACCAATCGATTGACCGCCGGCGGGCCGGGGCTCGTGGGCCGGGGCAGCGGGGGGATGCGGCCCCGCGACGTCACCCCGGCCCGCCTCGGCGGTTGATCTGTCGGCCGCAGCTCCGACGCCGACCCGTTACGCGGACTGCGTCGTGGGCAGCTCGGTCTCGACGGGCCGGACCTTCGGTGGCCGGCCCCGCTTGCGCTTCTGCGCGAGGACCTTGCCGTTGGCGAACAGCTCGCCGCCCCAGACGCCCCACGGCTCGCGCCGCGCGAGCGCGCCCTCGAGGCACGGCACCCGGACGGGGCACTCGCGGCAGAACGTCTTCGCCGCGGCGATGTCGTCGAGCTGCTCGGAGAAGAACAGCTCCACGAGCGACGCCGAGCCGTCGCGACACAACGCGTCGGCCCTCCACGGCTCCTCGGTGGGGTTGAACTCGATGGCGAACATCGCCCGGACTCCTGACTGACTGGCTGCTGGCTGGGGTTGGGTTGGCTGCTGGGTGCTGGGCTCCGTGGTCGTGACGGCCGGAAACGCAAAAAGGCCGCCGGGTCGCCCCGACGGCCTGGGTGTGGTTGCGGTAGCGGAGGCGCTACGGCGAGACCCGTGACCGTCGGGGCCAGTCGTGCTTCGGGTCGATGACCATGAGGTCCACGGTCAGTGCCGACCACGGGCGCGAGGCCGCCAGGACGCAGGTGCCGAACGTGACGTCGCGCGCGACACCGGCGGCCGCCACGTTCGGGCGCTGCACGGTTCGTGCGCTCATCGTCGGGTTCCCCTACGGGTCGCGGACGCCGCCCGAGACGGGCGACATGGAAGAGGCAAGCAAAGCCTCCCCCTGGGTGTCAACCGATTATCGCTCCGCCACCCGCCCGGGCGCGGATCCGCCGCCGTCTACCAGGTCGATTCCGCCGTCTCGTACGTGGGGCCCACGGCGACGAGCTCGCACGTCACCTTGTGACCGAGGCCGAGCGCCGTGCCCGGCGGCCACGGCACCCGACGGCCCGCACCGAGGCGCACGCCCCCGACGTACGTCCCGTTCAGGCTGTCGAGGTCCTCGACGACCACCGTGCCCGCGTCGTCAACGGTGATGCGGACGTGCTCGCGCGAGACACCTGCCTCGTCGACGACGACGTCACACCGCGGTGAACGGCCGCCGACGTACGACGCCCGCCGTTGGAGCGTGTGCTCCTCCGCCTGCGTCGGTGTCGTCACGCGGATCGTCGTCGCGCGGGACGGCTCGGGACGCGACAACGTGCGCGTCGGCATCACCGTCTCGCCGACGACATGGCCTACGACGCGCGGCCGGCCCAACGGCACGTCCGCACACGCCTCGCACGACACGCGTGGCCGCGCGTTGAGCACGAGACCGTGACGGTCCGCGATCTCGACAAGCAGGTCCGCGATCCCATTGCCGAACGCGGACCCGATGATCTGCGCGCGACGGAAGTCGTCGGGGTGGAGCTGCACCGCGACGTCGTCGGGGAGCAGCACGCCGTCCTGGTGCACGAGCGACGCGCCCACCGCCGCGTTGGCTGCTCGTCGCTGCAACGTGATGAGCGGGACCTCGCCGGCCGGGCGGAGACGGTCCGTCGCCGAGCGGCCGAGCTCGCGCAGCTGCTCGCCGAGCCGAGCGAGAAGACGCCGGTGCAGCCGCCGCTCGTGACGCATCTGCATTCGCGTGCCGGGCGCGCTGAGCGCGAGTGCGGCCAGGAACCCGACGATGGCGACGATGACAGCCAGGATCCCGATAGGTTGCATGCTCATCCCTCCTGTCGCTCGGTCGCCGGGACGTCCTCGTGCCGTCGCGCCGGCTGCCGCGCTCGCGGCGCGTCGGTCGCGTGCTGCAACGCGCGGAACGGAACGAGGTACGCCGCGTCGAGCGTGGACCGAATCTCGGTCAGCTGCTGCCGCGCGGCCGCGGCCGACGGCGGGCGGTCGCGCGGGTCGCCTTGCAGCAGGCAACCGTCGACGTACTCGGCGAGTGCCGCCGGCGCGCCCGGGTTGAGGTCGAGAATTGGTGCGAGCGGCGTGGCGAGGAGCCGCCGATAGTGCTCGAGGCGGCGATCGCCGGTGGCGGCCTGCACGTCCGCCCAGTGCAGCGGGCGGCCGGTCAGCGCCTCGCGCAGCATCGCACCGACAGCCCACAGGTCCGTCGCGGGCGTGATGCCGCCCCGTGCCCCGAGCTGCTCGGGCGCGGCGTAGCACGGTGTCGCCGGCGCACCAGTGCGCGTCGCGAGGTCCGCTTCGGGCAGGTGGGCGGAGCCCCAGTCCGCCGTGACGACGTGCGACGCGTCGTCGGTCATCAGCACGTTGCTCGGCTTGAGATCGCGATGCGCGGAGCCGGGATAGCACGCGTCGAGATGCTCGAGCGCGCTGAGCACGTCCAGCATGTAGTCGACGTAGCGCGTCAGCGGGAACGTGTCGTTGCGCCGCAGCCAGTCGTGAAGCGATCCCTGCCGGTGTCGCCGCATCACGAGAAACATCGCGTTGCGATCCGAGCCGCAGTCGTACACCTCGATGACGGCCGAATGCCCGGACAGCCGGCACGCGGTCTCGAACTCACGCGTGACGAAGCGCGCGAGACGCTCGTCGGCGACCGCGCCGACGCGGATCACCTTGGCCGCCGCCTCTCGTCGCCCGTCGGCCGACACGCCGAAGACGACGCGCGGACCGCCCCCGACGGGTACCGGCTCGTCGAGGCGCCAGACGTCGTTCGAGCCACGCAGCACGCGGCTGTCGTTGACCGTCTTCAGCTGCTGCTCGAGCCGCGCTCGCGCCGCCTCCGCGGCGGCGTAGCGGCGCCTGGCGTCGTCCGCGTCCATCCGCGCGTGCACGGCCTCGGTCTCGACCCGGCGCACGTCGGCCCACGACGGGACCGCATGCGGAGCATGCGGAGGAGGCACCGCGACCGCGACGGCAGGGGAATCACGACGCGGGACGAGCCCCGCGACGACGAGCACCGCGATCGGCACGAGGAACGCGGGCCACCCGGTCCAGCGACCCTCCAACCAGCGCACGTCGATCGCGACGAGGCACACGCCGACGGCGACGAGCCCCGCCGCGACCGCGAGCGCGCGCGGGAGGACGTAGCCGACGAGGAGCCGCCACGCGACGAACAGCGCAGGCAGGAGGAGCAGGAGCGTGTACGGGTCGCGCACCCACGGGCGGCGTACCGGGACGAGGAACGCGACCGATGCGCTCGCGAGCGCGAGCCCGAGCGCGGTCGACGACGGGAACCGCGGACGAGTCACGAGCGACCGTCCTCCGCGTGCAGACCCGTTGGCACGACGGTCGGGACCATGCCCCTCCCCGGAGTGTGCACGCAACGTTTACTTCGGCCCGGGCGACCGCGGAAGTCGGGCCCGGGGTCGACCGCGCGTCAACCGGCCGTCGGTCCGCCGCCCCCGGCCGACCCCGATCCCGCCGCCGCGCCGCCCGCGGGCCCGGTCGCCCGCCTGCTCTTCGGCGGCAGCACCCGGGCAGGGACGCCGACGGCGACGTGGTACGGCGGGACGTCGTCGAGCACGACCGCGTTCGCGCCGACCTGCGCCCCGTCGCCGACGGTCAGGTCGCCGAGCACCTTCGCGCCCGCGTACACCGAGACGTCGTCGCCGATGACCGGGCCGGTCCCCGACTTCCCGCGGTGACCGATCGTCACCTGCTGGTTGACCCAGCAGTTCGCGCCGATGCGGCGCGCCGCGATGATCGTCGCGAACCCGTGCTGGATGATGAGACCGGGGCCGATGTCGCCGCACACGATGTGCAGCGTCCGCTCCCCGGGATACAACGCGCCCAGCAGACCGCCGACGAGCGCGCCGACGGCCCCCGCGCGCCGCAGCCGGTAGCAGTACAGCGTGCGGAACGCGGGCTCCGTCGCGAAGAGCTCGAGGCGTGACCACCGGCCGAGTGGCGTCGTGACCCAGCGGGCGACGTCCGCGTCGACGACCTCCCGCGCGCGCAGCCGCGGCGCGAGCAGCATCGGCGCGTACCAGGCCATCGCGACGAGCACGCGCAGTCGCCGCGCCCAGTCCATCGGCCGTCGCGACCCCGACGGACGCGCGATCGTCACGAGCCCACCTGCACACCGAGCTGCACCTCGCAACTCTGCCCCAACTCCTAACCTTCCGGCCATGCCCGACCCCGACCTCACGCCCGTCGTCGACCTGCTCGAGCGCCAGCGGGCCGACGACCTCCACGACTGTGCGCAGGCGTACGTCTCGTTGGAGGGCACCGTCCTCCTCGACACCGCGATCGGTGAGACGCGACCGGGCCGCGACGCGCGCGTCGACGACCTGATGCTCTGGTACTCGTCGAGCAAGCCCGTCACGACCGTCGCCGTGCTGCAACTGTGGGAGCAGGGCCGGCTCGCGCTCGACGACCCGGTCGCGAAGTACGTGGAGGGCTGGGGTGCGGGCAAGGAGCGCGCGACGCTGCGCCACGTCCTCACGCACACCGGCGGCTTCCCGATGCTGAGCGGCGGCGAGACGTTCGACCTCGACCTCCCGTACGCCGACGCGGTCGCGCGCATCGCCGCGCACGACGCCGAGTGGGTCCCCGGCACGGCGGCGGGCTATCACGCGTCGAGCGGGTGGAAGATCCTCGGTGCCGTCGTGGAAGCGGTCGACGGGCGCCCGATCGACCGCTACGTCCGCGACGAGATCCTCACGCCGATCGGCATGGCGAACTCCCGGCTCGGCGTGTCGCTCGACGAGCAGCGCGCGCTCGGCGACCGCATCGTGCCCGTCGCGTGGAAGGGCCACACCGTGCCGCGTGTGCGCGACGGCGCCCTGCAGATGGTTCCCTACAAGATCGACCGCATCCACAACGAGCCGTGGCACGTGGCGAAGGTCGAGCCCGGCGGTGGGATCCGCGGCCCGGCACGCGAGCTCGGCCTCTTCTACGAGTCCGTACTCGGGTACGGAGCGCGGGTGATCGACGAGCGCACCGTCGAGGTGATGGCGGCCATCCACCGTCGCGGGATGAAGGACGCGACGTTCGGGTTGTCGATGCCGTGGGGTCTCGGGGTCCAGCGCGCGTTCACGGGTGGCACGACACGGCGCGCGTTCGGGCACAACGGCATGGCGTCGTCGCGCGGTCTCGCGGACCCGGAGATCGGGCTCGTGATGGTGGTCGTCTGCAACGGCCTGCCGTCGTACCTGCCGAACGAGCAACGGTTCCTCGACCTCACGGACGCGGTGTACACCGCGCTGGGCGAGGACGTCGCGCCGCTCCGACAGGAGCTCCGCCCGATCGGGCCCGGGGTGCTGAGCACCTAGTACGACGCCGGGTCCCGCGACGTCACGCTCACGTCGCGCCGGACGCGCGCACGAGGTCGAGGAGCACGTCGTGCACCTGGGGCGGCGCGGCGACGATGTTGCCGGTGTCGAGCCAGCGCGTGTCGTCGCCGTCCCAGTCGCTGACGACGCCCCCCGCCTCGCGCACCAGCAACGCGCCCGCCGCGACGTCCCACGGACCGAGCGCGAGCTCGAAGAACCCGTCGAACGTGCCGGATGCGGTCCAGGCGAGGTCGAGACTCGCGGCCCCGGGGCGCCGTAGGTCCTCGAAGCGCTCGAGTGCGGCCTCGAACGCGCGCAGGTACGCGGGGAGTCGTTCCTTGTGACGGAACGGGAAGCCCGTCGCGCAGATCGCCTGGTCCGCGTCGCGCGTGCTCACGTGCACGCGCGCCCCGTTGCGGAACGCGCCCTGCCCGTCGACCGCGACGTACTCGTCACCGAGCAACGGTGCCCGGACGACACCGACGACCGGCCGCGCCTCGCGCACGAGCGCGACCGACACACCGACGGCCGGGAACCGGTGCAGGAAGTTCGACGTGCCGTCGAGCGGGTCGACGAGCCAGCCGAGGTCGGCGCGCTCACCACCCGCCTCCTCGCCGAACACGGGGATGCCGGGCGCGGCCTGCTCGAGCGCCGCGCGGATCGTCCGCTCACTGTCGAGGTCGGCTTCGCTCACCCAGTCACCGGGCGCCTTCTCGCGCACGTCCCGTGCGGCGCCGTAGTGGTCGACCACGACCGAGCTCCCGACGCGCGCGGCGACGCGTGCGGCATCGGCCAGGGCGTCGAGGTCCATCAGCCGGCCTTCACGCGCCGGCCGCGTTGCGCAACGCGATGTACAGCTCCTTGGTGCACCCCGCGAGGATCTGTCGCCGCGCGTCGTGCTCGGTGACGTCGAGTGGGAGCTGCGATGCGTCCTGCACGAACGCGCCGGCCTCGCGGCACGCGAGCACGCCGCCGAGGTAGTCCCACGGTGCGTGGTAACGGCCGGCGTCCACGTAGCCGTCGAACGCGCCCGCGGCGACGTCGCACAGCGCGAGCGCGGCGGAGCCCATCGCGCGGAACTGGCGCCACGGCAGCACGCGCGGCGGAAGGCTCGAGATCGCGATGACGGCCTCGTCGACGCGACGCACCGACGACGCCTGCAACGGACGCCCGTCCCGCCACGCACCGACGCCCCGGATCGCGGTCGTCGTGGACCCGGTCGCCTGGTTCACGACGAGCGATGCGAGCGCGCCGTCGCGATCGACCGCGCACAGCGAGGTCGCCCAGTACGGCAGGCCGCGCGAGCAGTTCGTCGACCCGTCCACCGGGTCGAGGACGACCGTGATCGACGCGCCACGTGGTCCCGTGAACGCGGACTCCTCGCTCATCACGCACAGCGGCCCGCGCGTGAGCACGGCGAGGGCGGCGGCATCCGCGACGAGGTCGAGCGCGTACTGACCGGGCCGGTCGGTGCGCTTGCGCAGCTCGTCGTGCGCGATGCCGGTGACCGCGCCGCGGACTGCGACGGCCGCGCGCTCGAACAGCTCGAGGAGGTCCTCCGGGGTCACGTGCGCAGTCTCGCAGATGCCGGGTCGAGTCCCACCGAACCGGGCAGACTCTCGCGCACGCCGGGTTCCCGGCGTCGGCGAACCGGGGGTGAGTCGGATGCTGAAGGACTTCAAGGAATTCGTGCTGCGCGGGAACGTCGTCGACCTGGCGATCGCGGTCGTCATCGGCGCCGCGTTCGGTGCGGTCGTCACCGCGTTCGTGTCCGACCTGTTGACACCGCTGATCGCGATCCCCGGCAAGGCGGACTTCTCGAGCCTGACGTTCACGATCCACGGCAGCGTGTTCCGCTACGGCCACTTCATCAACGCCGTGATCTCGTTTCTCGTGATCGCCGCCGCGGTGTTCTTCTTCGTCGTCAAGCCGCTCAACGCGCTCATGCGCCGGCTCCGCCCCGAACGCGACGTCGACGTGCCGACGCGTGAGTGCCCCGAGTGCATGAGCTCCATTCCGGCGCCCGCGCGCCGGTGCGCGTTCTGCACCGCGGAGGTCGTGCCGGTCGCGTAGTCGCGCGGTCAGGCGTCGAGGTCGACGCGCTCGGGCCCGGTGTACACGTTGAAGCGCGCGCCGCGAAGGAACCCGACGATCGTCTGACCGAAGCGGCGCGCGGCGTCGACTGCCAGGCTCGACGGCGCCGACACCGCGCAGACGACCGGGATGCCGGCCATCGCGGCCTTCTGCACGATCTCGAAGCTGACGCGACCCGACACCATGAGCACGCTCGACGCGAGCGGGAGCCGGCGGTCGAGCGTGGCCCGACCGACGACCTTGTCGACCGCGTTGTGGCGACCGCAGTCCTCGCGCAACGTGTCGAGCGCGCCGTCGACGCCGAACACCGCAGCGCCGTGCAGACCACCGGTCGAGTCGAAGACGCGCTGCGCGTCGCGCAGACGGTCGGGAAGCTCGAGGATCGTCGACGCCGCGACCCGCGGCCCGTCGCTCATCGGCGGGCAGCGCAGCTCGACGTCGTCGAGCTGCGTCTTGCCGCACAGGCCGCAGCTCGCGTTGGCCACGAACGAGCGCCGCGGCAGACCGTCGGCCGGCATGCCGCGCAGGCGCACCGTGACGATGTTGGCGTGGTGCGCGCCGCCCTCGACGCAGTAGGCGACCGACACGACGTCGTCCGGGGAGTGCACGACGCCCTCCGTCACGCAGAACCCGACGGCGAGCTCGAAGTCGTTCCCGGGGGTCCGCATCGTGACGGCGAGCGCCTCCGGGACGTGCCCGGGAACGTGCACGCGGATCTCCATCGGCTCCTCGGTGACGAGCCGGTCGGGCCGCTCCACCACACGGCCGTCGGCGAGGGCGTGCACGCGGGTCGGGGTCGTCGGGGTGCGGGTCGCCTCGACCTCCACGGTCCCGTCCTACCCACCCCTGGGCCGTTGCCACCGGGCGACGTCGTCGGGCGTGTCGACGTCCACCAAGGCGTCCGCGCCCGCGACCTCCTGCCATCGCGACTCCGGTACGAGCTCGACGTCCGCGGCGTCGAGGAGCGCGCGCATCGACCGTTCGCCCGCCTCGGTCAGCGCGACCGCGAGCCGGCATGCGTCCGCGCTGTACCGCGCGCACAGCGGCTGGGCGCGGCCCGACGCCACGGGCACGACGCTCCGGTCGCCGGGGTGATCGCGCAGGAGCGTCAGCAGCGGCTCGCTCACGAACGGCATGTCGACCGCGACGACGAGGACGGGCGGCGCCGCACCCGATGTCGCGAGGGCGTGCACTCCCGCGACGAGCGCGACGAGCGGGCCGCTCCCCGGCGGGTCCTCGAGCACCGCGGGCAGCGCGCTGTGGCCCGGGCCGACCTCGAGGACCGGCGCGCACACCGCGCCAACGACGCGCGCGACACGGTCCGCGAGCCGCTCACCGTCCCACGCGAGCTCGGCCTTCGCCCGGCCCATGCGCGTGCTCGCGCCACCGGTGAGCAGCAGCCCGGGGATCATCCGGCCGACGGTATCTTCTCGCCCGTGGACGACGACGAGGTGCGCGCGCGGTTCGCGCGCGCACGGGTCGCGCGGCTCGCGACGGTCGACGGGCAGCATCGCCCCCATCTCGTCCCCGTGTGCTTCGCGCTCGATGGCGCGACGATCGTGACCGCGGTCGACGCGAAGCCGAAGACGACGACGGCGTTGCGCCGTGTCGCGAACGTGCGCGCGAACCCCGCGGTCAGCCTGCTCGTCGACCACTACGACGACGACGACTGGACGCAGCTGTGGTGGGCACGCGCGGACGGCGACGCCCGCGTGCTCGACGACGGTCCGGACCACGAGCAGGCGGTCGCGCGGCTCGTCGCGCGTTACGCGCAATACCGTGCCACACCGCCGAGCGGCCCTGCGATCGTCGTCACGGTCCGCCGGTGGCGCGGGTGGGCCTGGCGTCAGGAGCCCTGAGCCGTGCGCAGGTTGTAGGTCAGGACCTGCCAGCGACCCGCCCGGCGGACGAGCTTGAGCTCGTCCCGCACCGTCGAGCCGTCGCGCAGCTCGACCGCGGTGATCACGACCGCGACGTGGGGCCCGGCCGTGGCCTCCTCGACCGCGATGTTGCGCGTGAGACGGCGGAGATCCGGTTGCTCGCGGTACGCGGCTCGTTTCGCCGCGACGAAGTCCCTGCGCGACCGGCGGTCACGCAGCTCGGCCGTCGACAGCGACCACAGCGTGTCGAAGTCGAGCCGGTCCCACGCGAGCTCGTAGCCCAGCGCGACCTCCGCGGGCGGTGGCCCCGGGTCGGTCGCGGCCGCGACGCCGAACACGACGAGGAGCACGACGAGCCCACCGGCGACGACGAAGAAGACGATCATCGCCCGGTCGCGGCGCCGTGGATCGCGCGCGCGAGGTCGATGTCCTTGTCGGTGATCCCGCCGGCATCGTGCGTGGTCAGCGTCACGTGCACGGTGCGCCACCGGACGTCGAGGTCGGGGTGGTGGTTCGCGGCCTCGGCGAGGAATCCGACGCGCACGACGAACGCGATCGCGTCCGCGAACGAGGGCAGCCCGATCGACGAGCGGATCGCGTCACCGTCGCGCTCCCAGCCGGGGAGGCCCTCGAGCGCCGCGCGCACCTGCTCGTCGGACAGCTTCGCCATGCGCCCATTGTCGGCGCGCCGGCGCCGCCGGACCAAGGCGGGACCGGGCGCGACCACGACGTCTCGCACGCGGGCCGAACGTGTGTTCGCTACGCTGGGCGCCATGCCCGAACGGATCGATCCCGATCGGCGGCACCGACCGCACCGGTGGGCCGCGCTGGAGCCCACGGGAGAGGCCGTCACGCAGATCCCGCTCTTCGAGGTGCCCGAGCGTGAGATCGGCCGAGGCGAGTTCCGCGGGCTCGAGTTCGTGCACGTGCGGGCCCGGCAGATCATCAACGAGGTCCCCGACCGCTCGCCCGTCCCGTTCCGCTACACGATCAACGCGTACCGCGGCTGCAGCCACGCGTGCACCTATTGCTTCGCGCGCCCGACGCACGCGTACCTCGACCTCGACCCGTCGACCGAGTTCGACCGCGTGATCGTCGTCAAGACGAACGCCGTCGAGCGGGTGCGCGCGGAGCTCCACCCGAAGCGGTGGCGCGGCGATCCGATCGCGATGGGCACCAACACCGACCCGTACCAGCGCGCCGAGGGCAAGTACCGGCTCACGCGCGGGATCGTCGAGGTCCTCGGCGAGGCGCGCAACCCGTTCTCGATCCTCACGAAGGGGACGCTGATCCTGCGCGACCTCGACGTGCTCACGGAGGCCGCGCAGCGCACCGACGTGACGACGTCGTTCTCGATCGGCACGCTCGACGAGGACGTGTGGCGCGCGACGGAGCCCGGTACGCCGCACCCGATGAAGCGGGTCGAGGCGGTCGCGCGCCTCAACGAGGCCGGGATCCCGTGCAACGTGCTCGTCGCGCCGGTGCTCCCCGGCCTGTCCGACGGTCGCGACCAGCTGGACGCCGTCGTGCGCGCGTGCGTAGACGCGGGCGCGCCGTCGATCTCGGGTGTGCTGCTGCACCTACGACCCGGCGTGCGCGAGCACTACCTCGCGTGGCTCGCGGGTCACCGGCCCGACCTCGTCGAGTCGCACGAACGGCGGTACCGCACGGCGTACGCCCCCAGTGAGGAGCGCGCCGCGTTCGCCGACACGATCCGCGAGCTCGTCGCACGCCACCGCTCGCGGCCCACGCGTCCGTCGACCCGTCCCGCACCGGCCCGGCCGGCACGGCGGGACGTATCCTGACGCCATGTGTCCGGCCTGCGGCGCGCCCGTTCCCGAGGGCGCCCGCTTCTGCCCGTCCTGCGGGCGCGCGCTCGTCGTCCGGCACGACGAGCGGCGGGTCGCGACGGTGCTCTTCGCGGACCTCGTCGGCTTCACGACGTTCTCGGAGGCGGCCGACCCGGAGCACGTGAAGGGGACGGTCGACCGCTGCTTCGAGCGGCTCGTCGCGGACGTCGCCGCGTTCGGCGGGCAGGTCGACAAGATCGTCGGCGACGCGATCGTGGCGCTCTTCGGCGCGCCGGTCGCCCACGAGGACGACGCGGAGCGCGCGGTCCGGGCCGCACTCCGCATGCAGCAGACGCTCGCCGCGATGCGCGCCGCCGACGGGTTCGACGTCGAGATGCGCATCGGCGTGAACACGGGCGAGGTCCTCGTCGGCGCGTTGCGCGCCGGCGGGGACTACACGGCGATGGGCGACGTCGTGAACACCGCGAGCCGCCTGCAGACCGCCGCGGCGCCGGGCGAGGTCCTCGTCGGTCCCGACACGTACGCCGCGACGGCGGGCGCGGTGCGCTACGAGCCACGTGGCCCGGTCGTCATCCGCGGTCGGGAGGCACCGCTCGATGTGTGGCGCGCGCTCGAACAGTCCCAGCCGCCCGGTCAGCGGCGCGCACGACCGCCCACGCCGCTCATCGGGCGCGACGTCGAGCTCGACCTCCTCACGAGCGGCATCCGCAAAGCGGTGGCGCGCCGGCGCGCGCAGCTCGTCGTGCTGTCCGGTGAGCCGGGTGTCGGCAAGACGCGCCTCGCGCTCGAGCTGCGCGACGTCGTGACGGAGCACCACCACGCGTGCGTGCTGCTCGGGCACTGCGTGCCGTACGGCGAGGCGAACGTCTGGTTCCCGTTCGCCGAGGCGCTGCGCGAGCTGTTCGGCCTCGACGGCGGCGAGCCGGCGGATGTCGCGACCGCGCAGGTCCGTCGCTGCGTGACCGAGACGACGGGCCTCGACGACGCCGACCCCGAGGTCGTCCGCCTCGTCGAAGGGCTGCGCACGCTGCTCGGCCACGTCGACGACGCCGTCGAACCGGCTCGCGCGCGCGACGAAGCCGTACGTTCGCTGCTCGCATGTCTCGACGAGATGTGCGAACGGCAGCCCGTCGTCCTCGCGCTCGCCGATCTCCACTGGGCCGACGACGCGGTGCTCGAGGTGCTCGAGCAGCTGCTGCGCCGTCTCCGGGGCCGTCCGTTCGTGCTGTTCGCGACGACGCGTCCCGAGCTGACCGAGCGCTGGACACCGAGGCCCACGGGCTACGACGCGCTGCTCCTCGAGCTCGAGCCGCTCGACACCGACGCGAGCACCGCGCTCGGGCGCACGCTGCTCGGCCCCGACGCGACCGACGACGTGGTCCGCCTGCTCGTCGAGCGCAGCGGCGGCAACCCGTTCTTCATGGAGGAGCTCGCGGCCGTCCTCGCCGCGAGCAACGGGGGGCCGCGGACGGGTCCGCGCCCCGGCATCGCGGTGCCCGCCACGCTGCGCGGCCTGGTCGCGTCACGCCTCGATGCCCTCGATCTCGGTGACCGCGCGGTGCTCGACGACTGCGCGGTGGTCGGGGCCAGCGGTCGCGTGGACGTGGTCGACGCGCTCGCGCGCGAGCACGGCATCGCAGACGCACGCGCGCGGCTGGCGCGGCTCGGCGAGGACAACTTCGTGACCGTCGACGGCGACATGTTCGTGTTCCGCAGCCAGCTCGTGCGCGACGTCGCGTACGACATGCTGACGAAGGGCGAGCGCGCCCGCCGTCACCTCGCGGTCGCGCACCACCTCGCGAAGTGGGCCGGCGACACCGATCGGCTCGAGCAGGTGCTCGACGGGCTCGCGCGCCACTACGGCATCGCCGCGAACCTCACCGCGGAGCTCGGCGACGTCGAGGGCGTGCCCGCGAACCTCGAGTCGTCCGCGGTGGAGTTCCTCGAGCGAGCGGCGACGAAGGCGGAGCGGCAGGAGCGGTGGCGGGTCGCCGCGGACCTGCTCGCGATGGCCCTGAAGCTCACGCCCGTCGGCAGCGAGCGTCGGTGCCGGCTGCTCCTCGCCCGCGCGAGAGCGCGCGCCGAGCTGCGCCAGCTCGCGGCCGCGCGCGAGGACGCGCTCGCGGTCTCGCGCGAGGCGCAGGAACGGGCTGACGCCGAGACGCGCGCGGCCGCGCTCGTGGTGCTCGGCGACGTGGAGCACAAGGAAGGTGACCTCGTCGCCGCGGAGAGGACGCTCGACGAAGCGGTGAGCTGCTGGCGGGGTCTCGCACCGCGCGGCGAGCAGGCCGGCCTTGCCGACGCGCTGCGCGCGCAGGGCATGAATCGCATGTTCCTCGGGCGCAACGAGGCGGCCGCGGAGTCGATCGAGGAGGCGTTGGCCGCGTACCGCACCGCCGGCGACGAGCGCGGCGAGGCCTGGGCGCTGCAGAACCTCGCGTGGATCGCGTTCAACACGGGCGACATGGAGGTCGCCGAGCAACGCCTGCACGAGTCGGCGGACACCTTCGCGGCGATCGGCGACTGGGGTGGGCTGGCATGGGCGTTCGGGCTCCTGGCCTGGGTGCGTTGGGGCGAGGGCCGTCTCGACGAGGCCGAGGCGCTCGCGGTCCAGGCGTTCGGCCGCGGTGGCGAGTCGGGAGACCCGTGGGCGTCGTCGATGATGCTGGTGCTGCTCGCGCACGTCGCGGTGTGGCGCGGGAACGTGACGCTCGCGCTGGAGCGGGCGACGAGCGCGCGCGACCGCTTCGTCGAGATCGGCAACGTCTGGGGCGAGATGCAGGCGACCATGCCGCTGTCGCTCGCGCAGCTCGCCGCCGGCCGGATCACCGAGGCCCGTGCACTCGCGGCGCACAGCTCGGAGCTCGCGCAGGGCCTCTCGGACTCCATGCGGGAGGCGCCGGTCGGGCTCGAGGCCGCGATCTCGGTCCGCATCGGCGATGCGGCCGCGGCCCTCGAGTGCGTCGAGCCCGACAGCCCGGGGCCCGGGCACGACGACGCCCGCCTCGCCCACGGCCTCGCGCTCCTGCAGGACGGTCAGGTCGACGCCGCGCTGCGGACGTTGCACGTCGCGCTCGACACCGCGATCCACTCAGGTGTCAGCTCGGCGCTCACCGCCGCGGTCGCGATCGCCGAGACCGCGGCGGGCCGCCCGGCCGACGCGCTCGCCCGCTGCGACCACGCCACCGAACCCGTGACGTTCCTCGACGGCATCCACCTCGCGTTCGCACGTGCGTTCGCGTCGGCGCGCCTCGGTGACGAGGAGCGTGCACGCGCTCAGTGCGATCGCGCCGTGGCGATCGCGGACGGGACGGAGTCACGGCTCGAGCAGGCGGTCACGCGGCTGGCGCGCGCGCACGTCCTCGCGGTCGTCGCGCCCGACGAGGCCGCGAGCGCGGCCGCGGAGGCCGACGCCTACCTCGGGACGCTCGGGATCGCGGCGCGCGGGTGGCGGCGACTGTTCGCGCTCGCGGCGGGCGCCTGACCGCGTCTGACCGTCCGGACGGTCGGGAGCGCGTCAGGTGCGGAGCGCGTCGAGCACGCGCGCGCACGCGAGACCGTCCGCGAACGTCGCCGCGTCGCGAGGAGCGGCACCGTCGCGGACCGCGTCGCGGACGACGGCCGCCCACCGGGCCATCGGCCCCGCGTGACGATCGCCGTGTACGCCGGCGACGTCGGCCGTGAGCTCCTCGACCCGACCGTCGCTCGCACGCAGCACGAGCTTGCGGTCCCCGACGTCCTCGAGGACGCCGTCGGACCCGGTGACGACGATGCGGGGCGTCACGGTCGCGGCCTCGGCGAACCCGGAGTCGATCGTCACCGACACGCCGTCGCCGACGGTCAGCAGCGCAGCCAAGCCGTCCTCGGCGTCGCACTCGCGCAGCACGCCGTCGCCGTCGGGCCGGTGCGCGATCGTCGTGCGGGGCGCCGACGCGACGGCGCGCACGTCCCCGCGGAGGAGGAACCGCAGCGTGTCGACCGCGTGCGACGCCCACGCGCCGATCCAGCCTCCCCCCAGGTCACGCCGGAACAGCCATCCGTACGGGCGCAGCGGGACGCGAGTGCCCGCGCTCAGATGCGTCCACTGCACGTGCTCCACCCGACCGATGCGGCCGTCGGCGATCGCCTGTCGCAGCGCGCGCCGCACCGGGTGGTAGCGGAACTCGAAGTTGACGAGGTTCACCACGCCGCGGTCCCGCGCCTCCTCGTACAGCGACTGCGACGTCGACGCGTTCGTCCCGAACGGCTTGTCGCACAGGACGGCGTGACCGCTCCCGAGTGCGAGACGGACGTCGCGCGCGTGCAGGAAGGGCGGCGAGTGGACGGAGACGAGGTCGACGTCGCGCCTCGTGCAGAGCTCGTGCACCGCGTGCTCGTCGCGCGCGCTCACGACGTCGACGACCTCGCACCCGTCGGTCCCGGCGAACGCCGGCGCGACGACGCGCTCGCCGAACCCGCGACCGATCAGCCCCACCCGGACCGTCACCACTACTCCCCCGTCATCACGTCCGGCTCCGTACGAGTCGGCTCGACGGCGAGGTGGAAGCGGGCCAGGAAGAAGTGGCCGAGCGGCCCGATCCCGAGCGCGAAGACGAGCGTGCCGACCCCCACGTCGCCGCCCAGCACCCAGCCCACCGCGAGTGCGCTCAGCTCCAGCCCCATGCGGACGAGCCACAGCGGATGGCCGCGCGCCGCGAGACCCGTCATCAGCCCGTCGCGCGGGCCGGGCCCGAGGCCGGCACCGATGTAGAGCCCGATCCCGACGCCGACCACGACGACGCCGCCGACGAGCAGCAGGCCGCGCCAGACCAGCTCGCGCGGCTCGGGCAGCAGCGCCAGCGCGCCGTCGGCGATCCACCCGACGACCAGCGTGTTGACGACGGTCCCGATGCCGACCCGTTGGTGCAGCGGGATCCATCCGAGGAGCACGACGAGGCCGACGCCCACCACGACCGTGCCGAAGGAGACGCCGAGATGGTGCGCGATGCCGAGGTGCAAGACGTCCCACGGGCTCACGCCGAGGCGGGCGCGGATCATCATCGCGATGCCGAACCCGAGACCGACCAGACCCAGCGCGAGGCGCGGCGCGCGACGGCGCAGCTCCGCCGGGCTCGGGAACGTCACGACGTCGAGCGCGGGGTTCGCCGCGCCGGGGAGACGCCGCGCGCCCCGGTCGGTCATCGCCCGAGCAGTGACGACGAGCCGGCGTCCAGGTAGAGCGTGGCGTGCGGATGCCGGCGCAGGATCGACGCCGGGCAGTCGGTCGACACGGGTCCGTCGAGCGCGTCGTGCACCGGCTTCGCCTTGCGCGCCTCGGGCACGACGACGACGACCGTTCGCGCGCGGAGAAGCGCGGGGATCGTGACGGTCAGCGCGCGCGGCGGCACGTCGGCGATCGTCGGGAAGTGACCCTCGCCGACCTGCTGGGCGCGGCACCGCTCGTCGAGGTCGACGACCTTGACGTCGACCGGGTCGTCGAAGTCCGCGACGGGCGGGTCGTTGAACGCGAGATGGCCGTTCTCGCCGATGCCGAGGCAGCACACGTCCAGTGGGTGCGCCTCGAGCAGCTTCGTGTATCGCTCGATCTCCGCGTCGACGTCGGGAGCGTCACCACGGAGCTCGTGGAACTCCGCGGGTTGGACGCGCGCCACGACGTGCTCGCGCATGTACCGGCGGAAGCTCGCCGGATGGTCGGGCGCCATGCCGACATACTCGTCCATGTGGAAGCCGGCGACGCGGGTCCAGTCGACGTCCGGACGCGCGACGAGCGCGTCGAGGAACGCGACCTGCGAGAGGCCCGACGCGAACATGACGTTCGCCTCGCCCCGGTCCTCGACCGCCCGGTTGACCGCGCCGGCGACGTCGTACGCGGCGGCGAACGCGAGGTCGTCGACGGTGTCGAACACGCGGACGCGCAGGTCGCCGACCACGAAGTCCGGCGCGGTGCTCATCGCGTCGTGGTCCTCACGCGAACTGCGGGAGCCACGGCTTCGTGGCGTCGATCAGCTCGTCGGTCATGCGCGCGACGGTCTCGTAGTCGGTGCGACCCGCGAGCGGGTCGGCCAGCATCGCCTCGAACGCCGTCTCGCGGCTGCCCGTGAGCGCGGCCTCGACCGTGAGCTCCTGCGACGCCGCGACGCGGCGCAGCACCTCGGCGAGGAACGGCGGCGCGAGCGCGTGGTCGCGGCCACGCACACCGGAACCGTCCGCCACGCCGACGCTCTCGACGACGACGTCGTCGGGCAGGTCCGGGCACTGGCCGACGTTCGGCAGGTTCATCGGGAACTCCCCGTGCTCGCCGGTCAGGAAGCATGCGATCAACGGGGCGACGATCTCACCCGACTGCGCGGTCGGCAGCTCGTCCGCGGCGAGCAGCGCGTCGAGCGCGGCGACGTAGTCGCCCTGCGAGCGTTCCCGGTCCGCGATCGTCGTGAGGTGGACGCCCCACTCGCTGCCCCATCCCGACTCCTCGGTGAGGAACCCGGGGAGGAACTCGGCGAGGTGGCGATCCCCCGCCGCGGGGAGCGCACCGAAGCGTCGCAGCAGCTCGAACTTGATGCGGTGCGACTGCATCACCGAACCGATCGTGAGCTGCGCGCGGAGCGCGGGATCGAGGTCCTCGGGGAGATCGATCGGCAGGGGCTCGTCGGCCCGCTCGTCCGCGTGCTCGGCGAGGTCGCGCAGCTCCGCGAGCGCGTCACGACCGTCGACACGGAGCGCGGTGACCACCGGGAAGTGGTTGACCCCGGTGACGGTGAGATCGAGCTCACGCGCGTCCGCGCCGAGCAGCGACGCGAGCACGTGCCGGGTCACGGTCACCTCGTGACAGAGACCGACGGTGCGGATGCTCGTCTCGCGCGTCACGGCACGGCACAGCGTCGTCATCGGGTTGGTGATGTTGAGCATCCACGCGTCGGGGCAGAGCCGCTCCATGTCGCGCGCGATGGCGACGAGCACCGGGATGTTGCGCAGCGCGCGGCTGACGCCGCCCGGCCCGACGGTGTCGCCGACCGACTGGCGGATGCCGTGACGGGCGGGCACCTCGAGGTCGTGGCGCATGCTCGCGAAGCCACCCGTCGAGATCGTCACGACGACGTAGTCCGCGCCCTCCAGCGCGGCCCGCCGGTCGGTCGTGGACGTCGCGCACAGCCCGATGCCACGCAACTTCGCCACGTGCTCGACGAGCTCGACCATCTTCGGCAGCGGCGCGGGGTCGACGTCCATGAGCACGAGCTCGGCGTCCTGCAGTGCCGGCATGTTCGCGATGTCGAGCACGAGCGTGGGGGCCCACTGGTAGCTGCCGCCGCCGATGATCACGATGCGGGGAGCCATCGACCCTCCTGTGGACCTGCTGCGAGAAACCCTGATGCGCGTGTCAGTGACGCTACACGCGTGGGGTGGTCCGGCCGAGTGCCACCTCGACCTCGATCTCGACCGCACCACCCCGGGGTAGCGCGGCGACACCGATCGCCGAGCGCGTGTGGCGCCCGGCGTCCCCGAACACGTCGTGCAGCAGTCGGCTGGCGCCGTCGACCACGGTCGGCTGCTGCACGAAGCCCGGCGCGGACGCGACGAACCCGAGGACCGTGAGGACGCGCTCGACGCGGTCCAACCCGCCGAGCGCGTCGCGCAGGACCGACAGCGCGTTCAGCGCGCACCACCGCGCCGCTTCCGCGCCCTGCTCGGCCGTCACGTCCGCACCGACGACGCCGGGGTGCACGAGGTTGCCGTCGTGGTCGCGCGGCAACTGGCCCGACGTGCGCGCGACACCGTCGTGCACGACGACCGCGTCGAGCGGGTCGTGTGGCGGATACGGGCCCGGGAGCACGAGGCCGAGCGAGGCGAGGCGGTCGTCGATGCGGTCGGGCACGGGGCGGGAAGCTACCTGCCGCCGGATCCCACCGGCAGGAAGCGGTCGAGGAACCCGGCTACCGCGGCACCGTCGTACTGGTGCTCGCCGTCGAACACGTGGTGCACGACGGTCTCGCGCGGCGCGCCGAGCGCGTCGCACAGCTCGTGGAGCGCGGCGACCGTCTCGCGGGCGGCCTCCAGCGGGAAGATGAGGTCCTCGGCGCCCGTCTCGACGAGGAGCGGCGCGCGTCCTGCGACGCACGCGCCGACGTCGACGTGCTCGACCGCGGCGACCATCCCGTGCGCGATCTGCGACCCGCACAGGTTCCACGGAACCCGGTGCGCG
The DNA here is from genome assembly GCA_035651955.1 of Acidimicrobiia bacterium. Lineage (NCBI taxonomy): Bacteria > Bacillati > Actinomycetota > Acidimicrobiia > Acidimicrobiia bacterium. Next base: position 107,743 of record DASRES010000001.1, on the reverse strand, counting down.
GCCCGCAACGACGACACGTAGCCGGACACGACCGCGGCGCGCACACGGTCGTCCAGCGCGGCGAGGAAGAACGCGAGCGTCCCACCGAACGAGAAGCCGATCACGCCGAGACGATCGCGGTCGACGAGCGGATGGTCACCGAGCACGTCGAGCGCGACCGTGAGGTCCCACAGGTTCTGTGCGAGCGGGTCGTCACCGAACAGGACCGCGCTCACCAGGTTCGTGTCGCACGCGTAGTGGTCGGGCGGGTTCCAGTCGGCGCGCTCGCCGAAGCAGCGGGCGTCGGGCGCGAGCACGACGTAGCCCCGCGTCGCGAGATCGTGCGCGTAGCGACCGCCGGCGTCGTGCCCGTCACCGGGATCGAGCGCGCAGATCGCACCCTTCCCGGGCCCGTGACCGTGGAGCGCGAGCAGCGCGGGACCCGGTCGCGCTCGGCCGTGCGGGACGAGCAGGTACGCGGGGACGGACATCGTCGCGTCCGCGTCGAACACGACCCGTTCCCGGGTGTACGGGCCGCAGTCGACGGCCCCGGTCGCCTCGACGTCCGGCGGCACGCGCGCCGGTCGGTCACCGAGCAGCGCGCGCACACGGTCGCGTGCGCGCGACCGCCACTCGCGCAGCGTCGCGGCATCCGCGCCGGACGGGAACGGGTCGCCGAGCGCGGTCGCCTCGAGCCGCAGCATCCACGACGCCCAGGGCGACAGGTTGCGGGTGCGGCTCACGATCCGCCGAGCGCCCAGCCGAGCCCGCCCGCGAGGTGGCGCAGGTACGGCGGGCTCTCCCAGGCCCCCGGGAAGTGACCGAGGCTGGTCGAGAACACGCGCCCGTCGCCCTCGGTGAAGCACCACGACAGGGGGAACCCGAACGACGGCTGCTTCGCGCCGGGCGCGCCGAGGTCGAGCTGCGCCGGCGGGACACGAAGCAGCACGTGGGCGTCGGGTCGCAGGTCGCGGAACTGGTACACCTCGTCCGTCCACGGCCACGGTGTCGGGAGGTGCGCGGTCGCGGGATGGCCGCGGTCGGTCACCTCCACGTCGACGCGCTGGGTCCACGGATGCCCGTCGAAGCGCGCGCCGACCAGCGTGCCGTAGTCGTCCCAGCCGTAGCACGCGTCCGTCGCGGAGTGGATCGCCACGAGCGCGAGCCGTCCGGACCGCACGCCGGCGACGAGCTGCTCGCGCTGGTCGTCGCTCCACGGTGTCTCGCCGATCGTGAACAGCGCGACGGCGCGCGCCGCCGCGATCGCGCCGGCAGGGAGCGTGCGCACGTCGTCCACGCGCGTCGTCTGCAGCCCGTGCAGCTCCGCGACCTGCGCGACGCCGACCGCGGCCTGGTCGAGCACGCCGTGCACCCCCGCGGGCCCGTCGCGGTACGGCGCGACCTGGGTCACGAACAGCAGCGAGCCCTCGCGTTCGTCGCTCATTGACAGATTCCCGTCGTCATTCGGTACTGAGGTGTCAACGAGCGGGTCATCGCAGCGCCTCGCGCCACGGGCGCAGGTCCAGGTTCGGGTAGCGGCGCGCGGTGGCGTCGAGCAGTGCGGCGTCCCACACGCGATGACCGGGCGGCGGGAAGCCGAGCAGTGCGAGCTCACGCGCGGTCGAGCCCTCGACGAACGCGACCCACTCCGACGAGTTCGCGTGGGACTGCCACGCGTGGTAGCCGATCCAGTCGCGGTCCGCGACCTTGTAGCTCACGTTCAGCAGGAAGCGAGCGCCACCGGGCTCCGTCAGGTCGACCGCGCGGTGGAACACGTCGTTGCGGTACGCGAGGAGCGAGCCGCGCGGGCCGGCCGCCGGACGCTCCGACGCGTACAGCTCCGGGTCCCAGGCGGGCAGCACGAGCGGCTCGCCCGGGTCGTGGCGCACGGAGTCGCGGACCGACACGAGACGGGTCGGCGCGGTGCCGTCGGTGACGTCCGACAGGTACAGGAAGCCCTCGACGTGGTCCCACGGCGGACCGTGCCGCGCGGGGAGCCACGAGTGGTTGCGGTCGGTGTGCAGCGGCTGCTCGTAGTTCGTGAAGCCCGTGTACTTCGCGGTGAGCTGCGCCTGGTACACGACGACGTCGTCCGCGCCGAGCGCGCTCGTCATGAGCTCCACGATCGCCGGGTGCACGAGCAGCCGGTTGAGCGCGCCGCTCCCGGGGAACGGGAAGTCGCGCTTCCACGCGTGCTGCAAGGGACGGAATCCGGGACCGTCGGGCGGCCACACGTACGCCTCGTCCGACGGCGGCGGCGTCCCGAGCCGCCGCCGGCGCTCGCCGTCCGGATCCGCGTGGTACTGCTCGGGCGTCGGGAACACCAACGCAAGGTCGGCGACCGCGGCGTCGATGGTGTCGCGGTCGACGAGCCCCTCGCACAGGACCCAGCCGTGCTCGCGCCACGTCGCGGCGGCACGCTCCACGTCGACAGTGCCGACGTGGTTCACGTCTTCCGCTCTCGGCGACTCCGTCGCCGGGCCGCTCGGGCCACCGCTTCCGCTCGCCTCCCGCCTCGCTCGCTCAGGCATTGCTCCGGTTGATGGCGCGTTCGTCGGTGCCGAGATACGACGCGACCACGCGGGCGTCGTTGCGCACCTCGTCGGGGGTCCCCTCCGCGATCACCGCGCCGGCCTCCATGCAGTACACGCGGTCGGAGATCGCGAGGATCAGCGGCAGGTCGTGCTCGACGACGACGAGCGTCGCGTCCAGCTCCTGCTGCACGCGCTTGATCAACGGCCCGAAAGCCTCGGCCTCGCGTTGCGCGACGCCGGCGGTCGGCTCGTCGAGGCACAGGACGCTCGGTGCGACGGCCAGCACGGACGCGAGCTCGACGATGCGGCGGGTGCCCGTCGACAGCTCGGCGACGAGGCGGTCCGCGTAGCGCCCGAGACCGAGGAAGTCGATCAGCTCCGCGGCGTCGGCCCGCTTCGCGCGCTCGGCCCGCACCGCGGGCGGGAGGCACAGCAGCGACCCCCAGAACCCCGTGCGCTGCCGCGCCTCGAGCGCGAGCTCGACCGTCTCGCGCACGCTCAGCTCCGGGAACAACGTCGCGGCCTGGAATGTGCGTCCGAGCCCCATGCGCGCACGGCGGTGCGCGGCGAATCCGCCCACGTCCTCGCCGAGGAAGCGCACCGCGCCGCTCGCGGGCGCGAAGCCGCCGATCGCGTTGAGCAGCGTCGACTTGCCGGCCCCGTTGGTCCCGATGAGGCCGACGACCTCGCCGGGGTAGGCGCGGAAGTCCACTCCGTCGACCGCGCAGATGCCGCCGTAGCGGACGGTGAGATCGCTCGTCGCCAGCGCGGTGCCGTCCGTGTTCGTCCGCACGTGACCGCGACGGGTGCCGATGCCGGTGATCGACGCGGGTGGCGCGGTGACCGTCTTCACCGGCACCGCGGGCATGCGTTTCTCGAGCCACGAGAGCAGCGACCCGCGGATCCAGTAGCCGATCTGGGTGAACCCGCCCGGGATGTACAGCAGGATGATGAGCAGGCCGATGCTCGACGTGAACAGCGGGACGGTCTGGTTGTGCGGCCAGAACGTCGGGAGCCCGATGACCCACAACGCGCCCGCGACGCCGCCCGCGAGGCTGCCGAGGCCGCCGATCACGACCAGCGACACGAGCGTGAGCGAGTCCTCGACCCGGAAGAAGTGCTCGGTGTAGCCGATCGTCACGACGAGTCCGCCGAGGATGGCGCCGCCGAGACCGGCGACGAACCCCGCGAGCGCGAACGCGGTGAGCTTCGTGCGCGTCGGCGACACCGCGCACGCAGACGCGGCCGGCTCGTTCTCGCGCACGCCGATGATGGCGCGCCCGATCCCCGTTCTCCGGAGGTGCCCGACGGCCGCGAGCACGATCACGAGCGCGGCGAGCGTGAAGTAGTAGTACGCGCGGTTCAGGTGCGCGAGGTCGACGGGGCCGAGGCTTCCTCGGGGCAGCTGCACCGTGAGCGAGTCGGTCGTCCCGGAGAAGATCGGCCGGGCGAAGATGTACGCCTGCGCCGCGATCGCGAACGCCATGGTGCTGATCGCGAGGAGCAGTCCCTTCACCCGCAGCGCGCCGATGCCGACGAGGACCGCGACGATGCACGCGACGAGCGCGCCGAGCAGCAACGCGGGCACGAACGGCACCTTCGGCAGCGAGCCCTGCAGGATCCGCGTCGAACGCCATCCGATGTCGACCGAGACGCCGCGCACGAACGCGGCCGCGCTCAACGCCCCGACGCCCGCGAACGCCATCTGGCCGAGCGACAGCTGGCCGCCCCAGCCGGTCAGGATCGTCACGGAGATCGCGCAGATCGCGAACCCGAGGATCATGGCGTACGTCTGCTGGTGGAACGACTGGCGAATGATCAACGGCACCGCGACCGCGACGAGCAACGCGAGGCCGGCGACGAGCTGCGGCATCCGCCGGACCCACCAGACGTCGCGCAGGCGCTCGGGGACGGGCGGGACGCGCGGTGCGAACGAGAAGCTCTCGGCACCGGTGTCCGCCGTGCGGCTCATGCGCGCGACGAGGACCAGCACGAGGATCAGCAGCAGGAACTGGGTCAGCCCGACCGTGTCCGGGAAGTTGTAGACGACGATCTGGTAGAGGATCCCGACGGCGACCGAGCCCGCGACGGCGCGCGGGAAGGACGTCATCCTCCCGATCAACGCGGCGGTCAGGCCGAGCAGCAGCGTGTCCGGCCCGATCGACACGAGCTGCGAGGAGCCCTGCTCCGTCGCGTAGAGGATCACCGCGATCGCGGACAGGAACCCCGCGATCGTCCAGATCGCGGTCGACATCATCTTCGGGCTGATGCCGGTGAGGCGGGCGAGGTCCGAGTTGGTCGACGACGCGCGCACCGCGACGCCGAAGCGCGTGTGCCCGAGCAGCCACCACAGGGCACCGGCGATGATCGGCACGACGATCAGCGCGAGGAGCTGCGAGCCCTTCACCGTGATGCTGCCGAGGTGCCACTCGCTCGTCATGGGACTCGGGAACGCGGTGACGAGCTCACCGTTGCGGTACGCGGGCAACGTCATCGTCACGGCGCGCGCCAGTTCCGCGACCCCGATCGTCGCGACGAGCACGATCACGCGCGGCGCCCGGAAGAGCCGGCGGATGACGACGAGCTCGACGACCGTCCCGGCCAGCGTGCCGGCGCCGACCGCGAGCAGGAACGCGGGCCAGTACGGCCAGTGCGACTTGCCCGCCATCGACGCGAGCAGCGCCGCCGACGGTACGCCGAGGTCCCCCACCGCGAAGTTGATGACCCGGCTCGACCGGTAGACGAGCACGATGCCCATGGCGATCAACGAGACGATGAGCCCGCGGACGAACCCGATGAACAGGAGGTTCGACGTCCAGATGTGCGGCTGCAGCAGCGACGCGAGCATCAGCCGCCCTCGGTCCCGAAGAACACGGCGCGGGCCAGGTCGTCACGCTCGAGCAGGTCCCGTGCGGAGCCGGTGAACTTGACCTCGCCCTTCTCGAGGAACACGGCGCGGTCGGCGATCTCCAGCGCGACGTTGAGCGACTGCTCGACCACGATCATCGTCTGACCGCGCGACTTGAGCTCGTCCACGACCTCGAGCATGCGCTGCACGACGACGGGTGCGAGGCCGAGCGACAGCTCGTCGATCAGCAAGATCTCGGGCTCGTGGATGAGCACGCGCGCGAGCGCAAGCATCTGCTGCTGACCGCCGGACAGGCTGCCGGCCGGCTGCTCTCGACGCGCCGCCAGCTCCGGGAACATCTCGAGCACGCGGTCGACGCGCGCGTCGACGTCGACACCGCCGCGCGCATCGGCCCGGGTCCGGATCCAGGAGCTGACGGCGAGGTTCTGGTCGACGGTGAGCGCGGGGAACACGCCGTGCCCACCCGGCAGCGACACGATCCCCAGCCGGACCCGCTGCTCCGGCGAGACGTAGGTGATGTTGCGACCGTCGAGGCGCACGACGCCGCGCTCGGGGACCTCCAGGCCGCTGACGACGCGCAGGATCGTCGACTTCCCCGCGCCGTTCGTGCCGAGCAGCGCGACGCACTCGCCGCGGTGGATCTCGAAGTTCACGTCGAACAGGACCTGCACCGAGCCGTACGAGAAGTCGACGTTGGCGACCTGCAGCACCGGTGTCGCGAGCCCGAGCTCGGTGCGCTTGCGCTGCTCCTCCTGCTCCTCGAGCAGCTCCTCGACGACGAGCGAGAGATCGTGGCGCACGAAGCGCGCGCCGTTCATCAGCAGGAGCGCGCCGATCACGCTCGTCGGGACACCGATGACGAGCACCGCGCCGCGCACGCCGATCGCGTTGGTGAAGAAGTCGGCGAGGACGCCACCGGCGAACCCGCCGATCAGGACGACGTACATGACACCCATCGCGATGCCGAGACCGCGCAGCCGGTAGGGGCAGACGGCCTGGAGGACCGGCGTGACCATCGCGAACGCGCACGCGGTGAGCACGGCCTGCGGGATCCCGAAGATGACGAACCACACCGTGCTGTGCGTCGACACCTGCAGCGGCGTGAACAGCGCGGACGGCAGCAGCAGCAGGCCGACCAGCACGAGCGCCTTCGCCGGGTCCTTCCGGTACGTGCGGTCGAAGTACGCGCCGACGGGATAGAGGAACGGGACGGCCGTGTACCCGGCGATGCTCAGGATCACGCCCCGCCGCAGGATGTCGTGGACGTGCAGCGTGTCGTTCAGATAGAGGACCTGCAGGCTGCCGAGCGCGAACACGCCGAACCCGAGCGCGGCGAACGCCGCGATGGACGTCCGCACGGTCGCGATCTTCTTCAGACGCGCGAACGCGGCCTCCATCGACGGATGCGCGGGGTTCTCGTCCTCGATCACCTCGCCGAGCACGTCGTCCTTCTCGAACTGCCCGCGCGGCGGCTCGCGCATGGAGAACGCGGCGAGCCCGAGCACGACGCCCGGGATCGCGAAGACCACGAATGCCCAGCGCCATCCCTCCCGTCCGCCGATCCACACCGCGATCGCGCCGACGAGCACGGGACTGAGGTTCCCCACGATCTGCTGGCCGACGTTCATGACCGCGGCCATCCGGGCCCGGATCCCGATCGGGTAGTTGTCCGCGATCAGCGGTGGGTGCACCGCGAGGCCGCTCGCCTTCGAGATTCCGGTGAAGCAGACCATCCAGAAGAACATGAAGACGTTGACGGCGACACCGGTGAGGAACGTGAACAACGCGGCGACGAGGCTTGCGATGCCGACGATCGGGACGCGCCGGAACCGGTCCGCGAGCCAGCCCATCGGGACGGCACCGAGCGCGTAGAACAGTCCGGACGCGGTGCCGATGAACACGGCCGTCCCGCTGCTGATGTGGAAGGTCGAGCGCAGGTCGGGGGTGATCGCCTGCACCGCGTTCAGCGTGAGCTGGTCGAGCGAGATCATCAGCCCGAGGATCACGAACATGCGCGCGCCGCCGCGCAGCAGCGCGTCGTGCCACGACACGGGCTCCGACTTCACCCCGGGAAGGAGCTCGTCCGGGAAGAGGACCTGCTCCCGTGCGAGCTGCTGGGCGCGCTGACGCTCGGCCTCGTCCTCGAGGACGGCCGTCGCCAGCGCGGCGACGTCGCCCGGCGTCTCCGCGCCCTTTCCGGCCTCCCCGCCCTCGAGGACCCCGGCCACTAGGCGGCTCCCGTGATGTCCTCGAGCGGCGTCAGCGGCTTCCAGTCACCCGACGGCGGGATGGACGAGTCGAACGCGACGAGCCGGAAGCTGTCGTCGATGTCGTACTTGCCCGAGTGCAGCGACGCGTACGGGCCGCCGCCGCGGTTGGTGATCTTGCCGTAGCTGTTGACCGCGGCTGCCCACGTCGTCGCGTTCAGGTTCTTGCCGACGCGCACGGCGATGTCGTGGAAGATGGTCACGACCTGGCACGCGTCGTTGATGCTGCCGTTCGTGTCGAGGATCTTGCCGTCGGACGTCTTGATGATGTGCTCGGCGTCCGGGGCGGGCTTGCCCGTCTCCTTCTCGTAGATCGGCTTGCAGTACGCCCAGTTCGGCCCGGTGTCGTACTCGTGGCTCGTCGGCCCGTTCGCGCTGAGCATGCCCTCGTAGGGGTTCGGCTTGACGCCCTGCGCCGTCAGCTGCTGCCCCTCGCCCTTGATGTCGGTCGTGTCGACCATCAACAGGACCTTGGGCATCGCCTGGCGCAGCTTCGTGACGAACGCGATGGACGACACCTCGTCGCCGGACAGGAAGACCGCGTTCACGCCCTCGGTCTTCCAACGCTCGATGAAGCTGTCGAGCTGCGCCTGCGCGGCGGTCGTGTCGGTCGAGCTGCCCACCGAGAGGATCGCGGTCGTCCCGAGCGGTACGCCGAGCTTCCGCAGGCCGGGGACGATCGTCTTGTTGACGACCTCCGACTCGTTCGTGCCACCGAGGACCGCGGCCTTCTTGCCCTTCAGCGTCTTCTGCTTGTCGAGCAGCTGCAGCAGGATCCGGGCAACACGCTCGTTCGTCGCGCCCGGGTAGACGACGAGTCCGGGTGGCGCGGCCGCGATCTCGGCGTCCGTGAGGTTGAACGTGAGCAACGGCGTATGGTGCTGCTTCGCGACGCAGCTTTGCGCGTCACCCGAGAAGTCGATGAAGGTGCCCAGGACCGCGAAGACCTTGTCGTCCTCGGTGAGCTTCGTGCACACGTTCAGCGGGCCGGAGCTGCCGACCGGGCAGTAGGACTCGAAGAACGGCACGATCTTGCGGCCGTCGATCCCGCCCTTCTGGTTGATGTCGTTGATGTACGCGCTGTACACCTGGTCCTGGTTCTCGCGGATCGTGTCCGTGAAGTTCCGGACGCAGCTGAAGTCGACGAGCGCGACGCCGAGCTTGATCTCCGTCGGCGTGACCCCGACGGCGGGCGCGTTGGACGCCGCGCTGTTGGCCGCGGTCGTGGTCGACGAGCCCGAGGACTTCTTCGACGAGCTGCCGCAGGCGGCGAGCGCCGCTGTCGCGGCGAGCACCGCGACGACGATCGTGAGCGTTCGCGACGGCCGCATGGTCAGCTCCCTCCCGTCACGTCACGCACGGGCGTGAGCGGTCGCCAGTCGCCCTTCGCTCCGATCGACGTGTCGAGCGCGACGAGGGCGAAGCTGTCGTCGATGTCGTACTTGCCCTGGTGCAGCGACGCGTACGGCCCCGATCCCGGGTCGTTGATCTTGCCGTAGGAGTTCTCGGCCGCGGCCCACGAGTCCGCGTTGAGGTTCTTGCCCGCGCGCAGCGCGATGTCGTGGAAGAGCGTCACCAACTGGCACGCGTCCGTGATGTTGCCGTACGTGTCGAGGTTCTTGCCGTCCGGGGTGGTGAGGACCTCCTGGCTGTTCGGCGCGTGCTTGCCGGTCTGCTTCTCGTAGATGCCCTTGCAGTACGCCCAGTTCGGGCCGCTGTCGTACAGCGCGTGCGGGTACGTGGCGGTGAGCATCCCCTCGTACGGGTTCGGCTTGACGCCCTGTGTCTTCAGCGCCGAGGCGTACTGGTCGAGCACGTCGGTCGTGTCCACCATGAGCGTCACCTTCGGCATCGCCTGGCGGAGCTTCGTGACGAACTGGGTCGACGAGGCGACGTCGCCGGAGAGGAACACCGCGTTCACGCCCTCGCCCTTCCAGCGCTCGATGAAGCTGTCGAGCTGCGCCTGCGCGGCCGTCGTGTCCGGGTTGCTGCCGGTTGACAGGATCGCGGTCGATCCGAGCGGGACGTTCGCCTTCTTCAGGGCCGGAACGATCGAGTCGTTCACGATCTTCGTCTGGTCGGTGGCGCCCATCACCGCGACCTTCTTGCCCTTCAGCGCCTTCTCCTGCTCCAGGAGCTGGACGACGATGCGGTCGAGCCGCTCGTTGGTCGTGCCCGGGTAGAGGATGAGCCCGGGCGGGGCGGCGCCGATGATCGCCTGCGTGAGATTGAACGTGAGCAGCGGCGTGTGGTGCTGCTTCGCGACGCAGCTCTGCGCGTCGCCGGAGAAGTCGACGAACGTGCCCATCACCGCGAAGACCTTGTCGTCCTCGGTGAGCTTCGTGCAGACGGCGAGCGGCGCCGCGCTCCCGATCGGGCAGTACGACTCGTACACGGGCACGAGCTTGCGCCCGTTGACACCGCCCTTCGCGTTCACGTCGTTGAAGAACGCGTTGTAGCCGACGTCCTGGTTCTCGCGGATCGACGGCGTGAAGTTCTTGATGCAGTTGAAGTCCACGAGCGCGACGCCGATCTTGATCTCGGTCGGCGTGACGCCGACGCCCGGCGCGCTCGACGCGCCGGCGTTCGACTTCGCGGTCGTCGTCGACGACGACTTCTTCGACGAGCTCCCGCACGCGGCGAGCAGCCCCGCGGCCACGACCGTCGCCAGCACCCCCGCGAAGACGCGAGGCCCCACCCGCGACGCCGACGCTCGGGCCGGGCGTCCTGTCACGCTTCCCCCCACCGTTCCCCCCACCGTCCCGCCCGTGCGGGCGCTGTCGGTCAAAGTACGGACGGGCACTGGTAGCGTCAAGGGTTTCCTGACACGGCAGTCACATTCGTGCGACGGCCGCCGCGTGGCCGGAGGTGCTGATGAGAGTCGGTTTCGTCGGGCTCGGGGCGATGGGTCTCCCGATGACGAGGCACCTCGTCGACGCGGGCCACGAGGTCACCGTCGCGTCACGCAGCCGCGGGCCGATCGACGCCGCGGTCGCGGCCGGCGCGCGCGAGGGCGACGGACCGCGCGGCGTCGCGGAGGCGAGCGAGATCACCCTCCTGTGCGTGCCGAGCTCGCCCGACGTCGCCGGCTGCGTCGACGACGCGCTCCCCGTGCTCGGACCCGGGAAGATCGTCGTCGACACGTCGACGATCGACCCCGACGTCGAGCGCGCGCAACACGATCGAGTCGCGGCGACGGGCGCGCGCTACCTCGAGGCGCCGCTGTCCGGCGGAACGGCAGGCGCGCAGAACGGGACGCTCACCCTCATGGTCGGCGGCGACGCGGCGACGCTCGACGCGGCCCGTCCCGCGCTCGAGCCGTTCGCGGGACTGATCGTGCACGTGGGCGGGCCGGGCATGGGCCAGGTCGTGAAGCTGTGCAACAACATGATCTACGCCGCGCAGATGCTCGCGACCGCGGAGGCGACCGCGATGGCGGCCAAGGCGGGTGCCGACCTCGCGAAGCTCCACGAGGTGCTGACCCACTCGACGGGTGACTGCGTCGCGGTGCGCACCCGCCTCCCCGAGGCCGGCGTCGTTCCCGAGAGCCCCGCGTCGAACGGCTGGAAGCCGGGCTTCATGACCGACCTCATGGCCAAGGACCTCGATCTCGCGATCGCGTACGCGGCGCGGGCCCGGACACCGGCGTTCACGTCCGGGATCGTCCGCCAGATCCTCGGCGCCGCGAGCGCCGCCGGGTACGGCCGGGAGGACTTCTCCGCGCTCGCGAAGGTCGTGCGCGAGCTCGCGCACGTCGAGTGACCGCGTGCGCGTCCTGACGCTCGACCTCGGGACGAGTGCCACGAAGGCGGTCCTGTGGGCGGGGTCGGACGTCGTCGCCCGCGCCCGTGCGCCGATCTCGACGGTCCATCCCCGACCGGGCTGGGCCGAGCAGGACCCGTCCGACTGGTGGCGCTCCGTCGCGGACGTGTGCGCCGAAGTACGCGCTGACGATCCCGAGACGTATGCACGTCTCGACGCGGTCGGCTTCGCCGCCGCGCGCGAGACGTTCGCGCTGTTCGACGACGACCTCGCACCCGTGCGCGCCGGTGTGCTGTGGTCCGATCAGCGGGCCGCCGACGTCGTGGACGAGCTCGGCGACGCAGACGAGACCCGGGCCCGAACCGGCGTCGTCGCGAACAGCGCGTGCTGCGCCGCGAAGATGCTCTGGGTCGCGAAGCACGAGCCGGACGTCGTCGCGAGCGCGCGGTGGCTCCTGTCGCCGCGCGACTGGGTGCTGGCCCAGGTGACCGGCGACGTCGTGACGGAGCCCACGCTCGAGTCGCGGACCGGGCTGTCCTCACTCGAGCGTTGTGAACGCACGGGTCCGGTCGTCGCGCGCGTGGGCGACCGCCTCCCGCGTGTCGTTCCGTCCACCTCGACGTTTCGCGCCGCGGGCGCGGGCGCGCCCGAGCTCGGGCTCCCGCACGACACGGTCGTCGTACCGGGCGCGGGCGACCGGGCCTGCGAGGTGCTCGGGACCGGCGCGACGCCGGACGTCCCTATGGTCTCGTGGGGCACGACCGCGAACGTCTCCGTCCCCCATCCGGGTCCCGTCGACGTGCTTCCCCGTGTCGCCGCGGTGTCGCGCGGTGCGAACGGCGGGTTCGTCGTCGAGGCGGGGCTGTCGGCGAGCGGCGCGGCGTTGGGCTGGCTCGCGAGCTTGACGGGCCGCCCGCACGACGACCTGCTCGCGGCGGCCACGACCGAGTCGCAGCCCGGCGCGCGCGGCGTCGTCGCGCTGCCGTGGCTCAACGGCGCGCGCGGTCCGTTCTGGCAGCCGGACGCGCACGCCGCGTTCGCGGGCGTCACTGCGGCGCACACCGCAGCAGACCTGGCGCGCGCGATCGTCGAAGCCGTCGCGGTCGATGTCGCCCGGTGCGTCGAGCTGCTCGCCCACGATGCGGTCGCGGTCGCGCTCGCCGGTGGCGGTGCGGCCGGCGAGCTGTGGCGCACGACCGTGAGCGCGGCGACCGACCTCCCCGCACGGCGCCGCGTCCACGACGACGCCGCGTCGGTCGGTGCCCGGCTCGTCGTCGCGCACGCGCTCGGCGAGGACGTGACTGTCGGCGAGCTGAACCCGCCACGCGACGAGACGCGCGCCGATCCGCGGGTCGTCGACGCGCTGCGCGAGGTCCGCACGCGCTCGAACCGTCTCGTCCCCGCGATCCTGGACCTCGGGCAGTAGCGGTCAGTGCTCGCGGTCGAGGCGCTCGACGTCGTCACGACGCGCGAGACCGAGCAGGTGGCCGTCGGGGTCGGTCACGAGCACCGATACCGCGTCCTCCTTGCGCATCCGCGCCGCGAGGTCGTGCAGCGGCTCGTCGGCGCGGACGGTGATCGCGGCGTCGTCGAGCTTTTCGCGCACGACGGCGTCGCGCAGCGCCAGGGACTCGCCGGGGAGGAGCCCGAGCACCACACCGCCGTCGTCGACGACGACGACCGCGTCGGTCCGGTACGGGCCCACCCGGTCCGCAACGTCGGCGATCTGCTCGCCGACCCGCGCGGTCGGCACGTCGCGACGGGCGACGGTACCTGCGCGCGGCGAGTCGGTGTCCCGACCCTCCACGGGGAGGCCGGCGGCGCGCCAGTCCGAACGTCCGCCGTCGTACCGGTAGACGCGCTCGATGCCGGCGTCGCGCAGGCGGGCGACGGCGCGGGCGCTGAGGTCGGAGTGCGCGTCGGAGCAGTAGACGACGACCGGCCGGGTCGGGTCGAGCTGCTCGAACGCGTCGATCAGGTGCTCGAGCGGGAGGTTCACGGCACCGGGAAGATGCGAGCGGGCGTACTCGTCCGCGGGGAGCACGTCGACGAGCTGGGCGTGCTCCTCGTCCAGAAGCCTCAGGAGCTGCTCACGGTCGACGCGTTGCACGGCCACTCACTGTCCCTGCCGGTGGTGGGGCAAACGCTAGGCGACGGCGAAGCACCGGGGCCACCACCGCGGACAGATGTTCGAACGGCACCGGGCAAGCCTGCATGCCGCACGGCGGGCGGCGGGTACCACGCGACGAGCATCCGACGCCGAAGGAGGACCGATGGCCCACACGCTGAAGGACGTCATGACCAGCAACGTCGTGTCGTTGCCCGCGGGGTCGAGCGTCACCGAGGCGGCACGCGCGATGCGCGACTCGGGGATCGGGGACGTCGTCGTCACCGACGACAACAAGATCGCAGGGATCGTCACCGACCGCGACATCACGGTCCGCACTGTCGCCGAGGGAAAGAACCCCGACCAGGTGCATCTCTCGGACATCTGCAGCGGGAACCTGACGACGCTCTCGCCGAGCGACGACATCTCGAAGGCCGTCCAGGTGATGCGGGACAAGGCGCTGCGGCGCCTCCCGGTCGTCGACAACGGCAAGGCCGTAGGGATCGTGTCGATCGGCGACCTCGCGATGGAGCGCGACTCCGAGTCGGCGCTCGCGGACATCAGCGCGGCGAAGCCGAACGCGTGAGCGCGTGACGGGCGGGCGGGGACGGGGGTCGGCCCGTCCCCGTCGCTCACGACGCGCGCCGGAGCGCGTCGACGAGCTCGTCCTTGTTCATCTTCGACCGACCGGGGATGTCGCGCTTGCGCGCCTCGTCCTCGAGCTGCGCGCGTGACCAGCCGTCGTAGTCGGTCTTCTTGCCGCGGCTCCCGTTCGAGGCGGCCCCCTCCTTCGTCTTCTTGCCCTCGCGAGCGGCGTCCAGGCTCTGCTCGAGCGCGGCCATGAGGTCGAGGACGGGCGCGCGCTGCTCCGGCTCGCTGACGACGATCTCCTCACCCTTCGCCTTGCGCTCGATCAGGTCGAGCACGCGCTCGCGGTAGGTGTCGGCGTAGCGCGTCGGATCCCACTCGGTCGCCATCGAGTCGATCAGCTGCCGCGCGATGCGGAGCTCGCGGTCGCCGACCTTGGCGCGCTTCACCGCGCCGACGGCGTCGCGCGCGTCACGGATCTCGTCCGCGAAGAACAGTGTCTCGAGCACGAGCAACCCGCCGTCGGCACGCAGTGCCGCGAGGTACTCCTTCGTGCGCATGACGAAGCGACCGATCGCCGCTTTGCCGGTATCCGCCATCGCGTCGACGAGCAGCCGGTACGTGCGCGCCGCGGCGTCGTTCGCGGGGCCGACGTAGTACGTGCGCTCGTAGTAGATGGGGTCGATGTCCGTGAGATCGACGAAGTCCTCGATGTCGATCGTCGAGCTGCGGCCCGGGGCGACGGCCTCGAGCTCGTCGGGCGTGACGATGACGAACTCGCCCTTGTGGACCTCGTAGCCCTTGACGATGTCGTCGTAGGCGACCTCCTTGTCCGTCCCTTCGGCGACGCGCTTGTTGTGGACGCGCTTGCCCGACCCCTTCTCGAACTGGTGGAACCGGACGTCCTTCGGCTGCGTCGCGGTGTACAGCTTCACGGGCACGTTCACGAGGCCGAACGTGATCGAACCGCTCCAGATCGCCCGGGATGCCATCGCACTCACCTCCTGGCGGCTGTGTTACCCAGACCGGACCCTCGTGACGCCGGCACCGCTACCGTGCGCGCGTGGCCCCGACACCGGCCGAGGACGCCGACGAGCGCGTCTCGGACCTCTACGCGCTCCCACCCGAGCAGTTCGTCGACGCGCGCAACGCGCTCGCCAAGGACCTGCGCGCGCACGGCGACACCGAGGGCGCGAAAGAGGTCCGCGGGCTCCGCAAGCCCACGGTCGCGGCATGGGCCCTCAACCAGGTCGCACGATCGCATCCCGACGTGCTGGGGGAGATCGCCGACGTCGCCGAGGAGCTCCGCCGCGCGCAACGGCGCGCGCTGTCCGGAGTCGGCGCCGAGGAGCTACGTCAGGCGGGCGCCCGCCGGCGCAAGGTGATCGAGCGCGTGGCGAGCCGGACCAAGGACGTCCTCCGGGACGCAGGCCGCACCGTAAGCGCGGCCGTGCACCAGCAGGTGACCGAGACGCTCGAGGCCGCGACGACGTCCGAGGACGTCGCCGGCGCGTTGCTCCGCGGACGGCTCGAGCACGAGGTCGCGCCCGGGAGCGGCTTCGGCGACATCGGCGCGCTGTCGATCGTCCCCGACCGCGCACCACCCGCGAAGAAGGCGGCCAAGCCACCCGCGCGCCGCGCGTCGCGTGAGCGCGACGCAGCACGCGAGCGCGTGGAAGCCGCGGTGGCGGCGACGCGGCGGGCCGAGCGCGACGAGGACGACGCGGCCGCCGAGCTCGCGGCGGCCGAGCACGACGCCGACGACGCGGCGGGCCACGTGCAACAGCTCGAGCGTGCCCTCCACGACGCGCGTGTCGAGCTCGACGCGGCGCGCGACCGCGTCCGTGACGCGAAGCGCGAACGCGACGCGGCGCAGCGGGCGACGGTCAAGGCGCGGCGAGCGGAGGACGACGCGCGCGCGAAGGCGGACGCGCTCGACGCCGAGTAGCCCGCGGTCAGCGCCGCGCCACGATCCCCCACGTATTCGTGACGCGCCGCCCCGGCTCGAGCGTGATCAACGACTCACCCGTCACGTACGCGTTCGGCGGGCACGTCATCGGCTCCAGGCCGAGCCCGGTGCGTCGCTTCTCAGGGCGCGGGAGATGGTCGCCGGTGAACACCTCGAGGCAGGGATAGGTGTCGTCGACCCAGAGGGAGACCGTCGTGCCGCCGGGGTTGGTCAGGTGCGCCCACGCGCGCCCGTCGCCATCCCGCACGAGGTCCGTGAACGCCTCGTCGAGCTTTGCGTCACCGAGCGGCCGCGGGTCGCGGTAGTCGTAGCGAGTGCCGTCGACTCGCTCGCGCCCGGTCGGGATGCCGCGATCGTCGTGCGTGTAGCGAGTCCCGCCGGGAAGCTGCATCGTGCACGCGTCGATCGTCGGCGTCCCCGCGGTCACATACGGATGCGCCCCGTTGCCGTACGGCGCGGGCGTCGCGCCGACGTTGGTCGCCGTGATCGTGACCGTGAGGCCGTCGGCCGCGTCGAGCACGTAGCGCGCCTCGAGGTCGAGAACGTGCGGCCAGCCGGGATGCGCGTGCAGCCGCAGGCTCATCGTCACAGCCGCGTCACCGTCGCGTGCGGCGTCCCAGTTCTGCCAGCGTGCGAGACCGTGGATCGCGCAGTCGCGGTCGGGCTCGGTGATGTCGAGCTGACGCTCCTCGCCGGCGAAGCGATAGGTGCCGTGGTCGACGCGGTTCGGCCACGGGATCAGGAGCTGCCCGCGCGCGCCGTCGCACATCTCGTCCTCGCCGTACCCGTCGAGCACCGGCATGCCGTCGAGCTCGATCGCGCGGAGCCCACCGCCGACCTCCACGACCGTCGCCCGATATCCGCCGGCGGTGATCGTGTGCTGCGCGCCCGAGGGCGCCGCGTGTTCGTCCGTCACGACGGTCGACACTACGCGCCGTCACCGTCACCGTCGCCGGCGGTCCCGCGGGACCGGCGTACGCGAGGATGCTGCGGGGCCGTAGCTCAGTGGTCAGAGCGTGGGACTCATAATCCCTAGGTCGCAGGTTCGATCCCTGCCGGCCCCACGATGACAGACAGCGGGTACTGGCCCAGCCCGTGGCCCGGTGAGGACGGCGGGCCGCGGCGGTTGCAGACACCGCAGGGGATCGCGGGTCCGCGCCTGCAGTGCGGTGAGGCGCTCGACGTCACGTCACGCGAGCTGCTCGGCACAACGATGGTGGTGCTGCGCGATCCCGGCGAGGTGTACGTCCATGCGTTCGCGCCCGGCAGCCCGACGAGCGTCGTCGAACGGGTCGACCCGATCTCACTCACGACGTTGCACGCGTCGCCCGAGCTCCCCGCGGGACCGTGGTGGCCCGGAGGCGTCGCCGTGCACGCGAACGGCGACCTCTACGTCACCGCGGGACGGTGGTGCCACCGGCTCGATCCCGACTGCGCGCTCGTCGCGTCGCGCGAGCTGCCGCGCGACCGTCCGTACAACTCGCTCGTGATCCTTCCCGACGGTCACGTCGTGATGAAGGACCTCGTGATGGACGGGTCCGACCGGTCGCGGCTCGTCGTCCTCGAACCGGACCGCCTCCGTCCCGCGGGTCCCGAGGTCGACGTGCCGGAGGACTCGATCGCGCGGATCAGCGCGGACGGCTCGACGGTGTACGTCGTCGGCACGACCGGAGTGCACCGGTTCGACTGGGACGGGACGCGGCTCGTCCACGACGAGCAGTGGCGCGCTCCGTACGTGCGCTTCGACGGACAGCACTACGGCTGGGATCCGGTGCTCGCGTCCGGGAGCGCATGGTTCCTCGACAACGGCGCGGGCAGCGACCGCTTCGCCGGCAGCTTCCGCGGCCGCGGCATCGCGACCGCGCCCCTCCACCTCGTACGCGCAGCGGTCGACGGTCACGGCGGCGACGTCGAGCTCGTCGAGATCTGCGGGAAGCCCGGTGGGATCGTCGTGAACCCGCCGCTCGTCGATCCCGTCCGCCGGATCGCGGTCGGCTTCGACAGCGGCAACGGCGTGCTCGCCGCGTTCGCGTACGACCGGCACGACATCGCGCCGCGATGGCGGCGCGATCAGGACCACGGCGGTCACATGCTGCTGTGGCCCGACACCGGCGAGCTGGTCACGTACGACCATCACGACGGACATGACGACGTCGTCATCGTGGACGTCGCGACCGGTGACGAGCTCGCGAGAGCCGGGACGGGGAGCCCGATCCAGTCGGTCGTCTTCCCCGCGCCGGGCTGGGACCGCGACCTGTACTACTGCTCGCTCACGACGGTCGCTCGCGTGCGACCGGCCGGCGAGGCGTGATCCTGCTCCGGGGGAGAGACTCGAACTCTCAACCTAGCGGTTAACAGCCGCTTGCTCTGCCGGTTGAGCTACCCCGGACCGGTGGACGAGCCACGTTACCAGCGCGGTCATCGGCCTCCCCCCGGCCGACTTGAGCGGTTCGAGCAGGCGGCCGGGCCACGACGGCCGGTGGCCGGACGATCGGACCGGCGTGCAGCGCGTCACCGACGTCGGGTATGACAAGCGCCATGAGATTCCGTATGGGCGTCGCCGTCGGGTTCGCAGCCGGGTACTACCTCGGCGCGAAGGCCGGCCGCGAGCGCTACGACCAGATGCGCCGCATGATGGGCCGGGCGCGCGACAGCCGCGCGTTCGAGAAGGCACGGGCGGCGGTCGACCTCGGCATGGAACGCATCCGTCCCCGCGACACGACGATCGACATCACCGGTGTCGTCGTCGAGGAGCTCGCGACCCGTTAGCGCTACGGCTCCTCTCGATTGGTCGCCACCGCTCCGGCGTCCCGGCCTCTGGCCACGCCTCCGCTATGGCTCCTCGAGGTAGTCGCGCAGGCGCTTCGAGCGCGTCGGGTGGCGCAGCTTCGCGAGCGTCTTCGACTCGATCTGCCGAATGCGCTCGCGGGTGACACCGAACTCCTTGCCGACCTCTTCGAGCGTGCGTACCTGGCCGTCGTCGAGACCGAACCTCAGACGCACGACAGCGCGCTCGCGCTCGTTGAGCTCCTCGAGTGCCTCCTCGATCGCCTCGGTGAGCAACGCGCGCGCTGCCGCGGTCGCCGGCGCGATCGCGGTCGGGTCCTCGACGAAGTCGCCGAGGAAGCTGTCGTCCTCCTCGCCGACGGGCGTCTCGAGCGAGACCGGCTCCTGACCGAGACGCTGGATCTCGCGCACACGGTCGGGCGTCATCTCCACCTTGACCGCGATCTCCTCGACCGTCGGCTCGCGGCCCAGCTCCTGCAGGAGCTGGCGTTGCACGCGCAGCACCTTGTTCATCGTCTCGACCATGTGCACCGGGATGCGGATCGTGCGCGCCTGATCGGCGATGGCGCGCGTGATCGCCTGGCGGATCCACCACGTCGCGTAGGTCGAGAACTTGAAGCCCTTCGTGTAGTCGAACTTCTCGACCGCGCGGATCAGGCCGAGGTTCCCCTCCTGGATGAGGTCGAGCAGCACCATGCCGCGGCCGACATATCGCTTCGCGATCGACACGACGAGCCGCAGGTTCGCCTCGATGAGCTGACGCTTGGCCAGGATCCCGTCGGCCTGGACCGCCTCGAGCCCCGAGCGCTCGGCCTCCGACAGCAGCCCGTCGGCCTGCTCGAGCTGGTCGGCCGCATGCAGGCCGGCCTCGATGCGCTGGGCCAGCGTCACCTCCTGGGGACCGGTGAGGAGCGGGACCTTGCCGATCTCCTTCAGGTACATCCGGACGGGGTCGAAGCTCGCGCTCTCCGCCCGGTACACGCGAGGCGGCGCGGGTGCGGCCGGTGGCGTCTGCGGACGGGCGGCCGGCTCCCCGCGATCCCGGTGCGGCTCCGGCGCAGGGTGGTGCGGCGAGACGCGCGCGCCGGTCGCGCCGTTGCGTTCGGTGGTGTCCCGTGCCGACGGCGCACCGCTGGCGCGGCGCTGGTCCTCGCGCTCGAGCTCGTCGACGATCTCGTCGACGACCTCGATTCCCATCGCGCCGATGCGCGCGTAGATCGCCTGCAGCTCCGCGGTCTCCGGCTCGAGATCCGGCAACGCGGCGAAGATCTCGCCCGTCGTGACGAAGCCGCGCTCGCGGACGCGTCGCACGAGCAGCTCGACGTCGTTCGCAGGCGCGGTGTCGCGCGCGCGCGTCACGTCTGCATCGCCGCCGTTCGCGTCGCGCTCTTCGTCGTCGGTCACTCGGACTCCGCTTCCTCTTGACCGCGGACCCAGGGTACCAACTCCTCCGCGCATCGTTGCGCCGCGAGCCAGTCACCACGATCACGCTCGCAGACGAGCTGGTCGAGCACACGCTTCACGATGATCGAGCGTTCGTCGCCGCGCGCGACGAGCTCCTGCAGACGGCGTTGCGCGGCGACCTCGACGAGGTTCGCGAGCACCTCGGCTGCGTAGACCTGCGCGTGCTCGCCGACGTCGAGATCCTCCACCGTGAGCCGCTCCAGCAGTCCACGCGCGCGCGGGCCTGCGGCCTCGATCGCGTCGTGCATCGAGTGCGACGACGCGAGCGCGGCGAACGCGTCCTGCGTCGTCGGCGACGCGAACAACGACGCGTCGAGCAAGGTCACGACGAGCTCCGGCTCGTGGACCGCGATGCGCAGCGCCTCCAGCTCTCGGCGGTCGAGCCCCTCGACGTCGCGTGCCGCGGCGTCGCCGTCGCGTGCCGGTGCGGTCGCGTGCCGTCGACCCGTCGATCGACGCGCGAGCGCGTCCTTGAACCACGTGTGCGGGAGGTCGAGCGCGCCCGCGACCTGCCCGATGTAGCCCTCGCGCACGAGCTCGTTGGGATGATCGGCGAGCACGGGCACGATGGCCTCCGCGGCCCGGGCGCGTCCCTCGGGCGTGCCGAGCTGCGCGTGCTCGAGGACCTGGTCGATCCGGAACTGCATGAAGGGCTTCGCACCGTCGAGCGCGGCAAGGAGCGCCTTCGGGTCGCCGTGCCACACGTCGGCCGGATCGCGCCCACGCGGGAGCGCGGCGACGCGCACCTCGACGTCGAATTGCTGCTCCCACTGGTACCAGCGCTCCGCGGCCGAGCGGCCCGCGGCGTCGGCGTCGTACGCGAGCGTGATGCGCCGGGTCAGGTTCTTCAGCATCGCGAAGTGCTCGTCCGCGAGCGCGGTGCCACACGTCGCGACGGCGTTCGGCGCTCCCGCGAGCGCGAACGCCATCACGTCCGTGTACCCCTCGCAGATGACGACCTCGTCGCGCGCCACCACTTCACCCTTCGCCCAGTTCAGGCCGTACAGGAGACGGCTCTTGTGGTAGATCGGCGTCTCGGGCGAGTTCTTGTACTTCGGGCCGTCGCCGGCGAGCGTGCGGCCGCCGAAGCCGACCGGGTCGCCGCGGACGTCGAAGATCGGGAACAGCAAGCGGGCACGGAACTGGTCCTGCAACCGGTTCGCCCGGTTCACGAACGCGAGGCCGGCGTCGACGACGTCCTGCCGCCCGAAGCGCGCCTGCTGCAGGTGGTGGCTCAACGTGTCGAACCCGTCGGGCGCCCACCCGAGCGAGAAGCGCCGCGCCGCGTCGCCGTCGAAGCCGCGGCTGCGGAGGTAGCCGCGGGCGTTCCCGGCGTCGGGCGACTCGAGCAGCAGCCGGTGGTAGAACGCGACCGCCGCCGCGACGACGTCCACGAGCCGGTTGCGCCGCTGCCGGTCCTTCGAGACGTTGCTGTTGTCGTAGTGCAGCTCGATGCCCGCGCGTGCGGCGAGCCGCTCGACCGCGTCGACGAAGTCGAGATGCTCCACCTCGCGCACGAACGTGATCGCGTCGCCGCGCGCGCCGCACCCGAAGCAGTAGTAGAGGCCCTGCTCCGGGTTGATCGAGAACGACGGTGTCTTCTCGGCGTGGAACGGACACAGACCCGTGTAGCGCTTGCCCACGCGCTTGAGCGCGAGGTGCTCGCCGGCTACGGCGACGAGGTCGGTCATCTCGCGGACACGCGCGATGTCCTCGTCGAGAATGCCCACGGCGGCTCAGGCTACGCGCGCACGGCCGTCACACCCCGCGGGGCAGGTCCTCGGGACGCCAGCCGAGGAGCTCGACACCGAGGCGCAACGCGTACCGGTCGGTCATGCCGCTGACGTAGTGCACCGCGCGCGCCGCGGCCTCGGGCGAGCCGGCCGGCGGCGTCGGGACCTGCCCCGACGCGACGTCGGGGATCCGGGCCGGGACGTCGGTGAAGTGCTCGACGAGCCCGCGCAGCAGCGACACCACACGTTCCGCCTGCCGGCGCGCCGCGGGGCGCAGGTAGATGCGCTCGAAGTTGAACGCGCGGAACGCGGCGAGCGCGTCGGCCGCAGGCTGGGTCATCCCGACTCTGCCCGTCCGCTCGATCGCGTCGAGCGTGGCGACCACGAAGGTGCCGATCTGCTCCGACCGCCGCGTCCCGACGACGTCGCGGACCTCGGCCGGCAGGTCGCCGGGCGCGAGGATCCCGGCGCGACACGCGTCCTCGAAGTCGTGGCAGACGTATGCGATGCGGTCGGCCCACGCCACGACCTCGCCTTCGGGCGTGCAGGGCGCGGGCCGTCGCCACGAGTGGTTGCGCACGCCGTCGAGCGTCTCGGCACAGAGGTTGAGCGGCGCGAGCGTGACGTCCGCGCCGTACACCGCGTGGTCGTAGCCCGTCGCCGGCAGGTAGGGCGTGAACGCCTCCTCCGACGCGTGGCCCGCCGGGCCGTGACCGCAGTCGTGCGCGAGCGCGATCGCCTCGACGAGCGGGAGACACAGGTTCGCGGCCCGCGCGATCCCCGTCGCGACCTGTGCGACCTCGACGGCGTGCGTGAGGCGGGTGCGGAGGTGGTCGTCCTCGGGTGCGACGAACACCTGGCACTTGCCCGCGAGGCGCCGCCACGGCCGCGAGTGCTTCACCCGGTCGAGGTCGCGCTCGAAGCAGAGGCGAAACGGGTCGGGCTCCTCCGCCTCGGCCCTCGTCCCGGCGCCGACCGGACGGGTGGCGCCGGGCGCGAGCCTGACGTCGAGCGCGGCCTCCCGCTCCTCGCGCGACAGCACCGGCCCGCCGACGTACGCACCGACGTGCGCATGCCGGACGTCGACGTCAGTGATGGTCTCCATGCCGCCGACCATACCGGCGGGGTACGACACCCATGCGTCCATGCGTCGCTGAACGTCGTCCTGCGACGACGAGCGACGCATGAACGATCCTGGGTCAGGCGGTTCCCGACGACCCGTCCGACGCACCGATGGCGGCGTGGGCGGCCGCGAGCCGGGCGAGCGGGACCCGGAACGGCGAGCACGAGACGTAGTCGAGCCCGACGTCGTGGCAGAACCGCACGGACTCCGGGTCGCCACCGTGCTCGCCGCAGATCCCGAGCTTCAGGTCGGGACGAGTCGCGCGCCCGCGCTCGACGGCCCACTCCACGAGCTTCCCGACGCCGCCGACGTCGATCGTCTCGAACGGGTTCGCCGGCAGCAGGTGCAGGTCGAGGTAGCGCGGCATGAACCGGCCCTCGACGTCGTCGCGCGAGAACCCGAACGTCATCTGCGTCAGGTCGTTGGTGCCGAACGAGAAGAACTCCGCGACGTGCGCGATCTCGTCGGCGACGATCGCGGCGCGCGGCGTCTCGACCATCGTCCCGACGAGGTAGTCGACGTCGACGCCCTCCTCGCGTCCGACCGCGGCCACCTCGTCGCGCGTCCAGTCGACGAGCAGCGCGAGCTCCGGTTCGGTGACCGCGAGCGGGATCATGATCTCGACCCGCGGGTCGCCCCCCGCACGCTTCCGCTCGATCGCGGCCTGCACGATCGCGCGCACCTGCATGCGGTACAGCCCGGGCTTGATGATCCCGAGCCGGCAACCACGCGTGCCGAGCATCGGATTCGCCTCCTGCCACTGGCGCGCGGCCTCGAGCAGGTGACGACCCTGCTCGTCGAGCTCGCCCTTGGCCTGACGCACGAGGAGGTCCTCGACGTCGGGCAGGAACTCATGCAACGGCGGGTCGAGCAGGCGGATGGTCACGGGCAGGCCGTCCATCGCCTCGAGGATCCCGACGAAGTCGGCCTTCTGGCGCTCGCGCAGCGCCTCGAGCGCGGCGTTCTCCTCGTCGTCGCTGCTGGCGAGGATCATGCGCTGCACGATGGGCAGCCGCTCGCCGAGGAACATGTGCTCGGTGCGGCACAGACCGATGCCCTCGGCGCCGAACGCCCGTGCGCGCGCAGCGTCCTCGGGAAGATCCGCGTTGGTCCGCACACCGAGCCGCCGGAACTCGTCCGCCCACTGCAGCAGCGTGTTGAACGGCCCCGTCGGCTCGGGCACGACCACCGGCACCTCGCCGATCACGACCTCGCCGGTCGTGCCGTTGATCGAGATGACGTCGCCCTCGCTCACCACGGTCGACCCGACCTCGAAGCGCTTCGCCGCGAGGTCGATGCGCACCGCCTCCGCGCCGCACACCGCGGGCGTGCCCATCCCGCGGGCGACCACCGCGGCGTGGCTGACGAGACCGCCGCGGGACGTGAGGATCCCCTCGGCGGCGATCATCCCGTGCAGGTCGTCGGGTGACGTCTCGGGCCGGACGAGGATCACGCGCTCCCCCGCCTCGTGACGCGCCTCGGCCTCGTCGGCGGTGAAGTACACCTTGCCGACGGCCGCACCGGGCGACGCGTTCAGCCCCTTCGTGACCGCCGTGTAGCGCGCCGACGGGTCGAACTGCGGGTGAAGGAGCTGGTCGAGCTGCCCGGGCTGCACGCGCAGCACCGCCTCGCGCTTGTCGATGAGACCCTCGTCCGCCATCTCGGTGGCCATGCGCAGCGCCGCGGCCGCGGTGCGCTTCCCCACACGCGTCTGCAGGATGAACAGGCGTCCCTGCTCGATCGTGAACTCGATGTCGCACATGTCGCGGTAGTGCTGCTCGAGCCGGTCCATGATCTCGAGGAGCTCGCGCTGCGGCTGCGGGAAGTGCGTGCCCATCGCGTCGAGATGCTCGGTGACCCGGATCCCGGCCACGACGTCCTCGCCCTGCGCGTTCGCGAGGAAGTCGCCGTAGCGGACGTTCTCGCCCGTGGCGGGATCGCGCGTGAACGCGACACCCGTCCCCGAGTCGTCGCCCTTGTTGCCGAACACCATCGTCTGCACGTTGACGGCGGTGCCCAGGTCGTCGGGGATGTTCTCCATGCGCCGGTAGTCCTGCGCGCGCTTGCCGTTCCACGACCGGAACACGGCCTCGATGGCGTGCCGCAGCTGCACACGCGGGTCCTGCGGGAAGTCTTCGCCCGTCTTGTCGCGCACGATGCCCTTGAACGTGTCGACGAGACCGCGCAGGTCGTCGGCGTCGAGGTCGGTGTCGGACGCCGCGCCGCGCTCTTGGCGGAGCTTCGTGAGCGCGTGCTCGAAGACGTCGCCGTCGATGTCGAGCACGATGCGGCCGAACATCTGCACGAACCGGCGGTACGAGTCGAGCGCGAACCGCTCGTTGCCCGTCTGCTTCGCGAGACCTCCGACGGAGACGTCGTTGAGCCCCAGGTTGAGGACGGTGTCCATCATCCCGGGCATCGAGAACGGCGCGCCCGAACGGACCGAGACGAGCAGCGGGTCGACATCGTCGCCGAGGCGCTTGCCCATCTTGTCCTCGAGGGCACGCAGCGCGGTCTCGACCTCACCCATCAGCCCGTCGGGGAGGCGGTTGCCCGCCGCGAGGTACGCCTTGCACGCGTCGGTGCTGATCGTGAAGCCGGGCGGGACGGGCAGGCCGAGGTTCGTCATCTCGGCCAGGTTGGCTCCCTTGCCCCCGAGCAGGAACTTCTGCTCCTTGGAACCCTCCTCGAAGGCGTAGACGTACTTCATCGTTCCTCCCGATCAGCGATCACTCTCAGCCTACGCACGACGCCGCGCGCCACCCGCGCACAAACGCTCTCCGTGAGCGGCGGGGCCGCTCGCCTCACGCGTCGACGACGACCGTGCGGGCGAACTTGTCGAGCAGGCTCCGGTGGTTCGGGTCGCTCAGGAACGTGAACCCGAGGAACAGCGCGACGAACCCGCCGAAGTTCGGGATCGCGACCGTGATCAGGATCGGCGCGCCGTAGCGGCGCAGCGAACCGACCCACCCGGGCGCGCCACCCGTCGTGACGTCCGCGACGCGCAGGTGGATGATCCGCTTGCCGGGCGTCTGCCCGCTCCGGGCGACGGGTGCGAGCGCGTAGAAGACGATCAGCGCGGCGAGCCCGCCGTAGAACACGGCAAGAGCGGCGGCACCGGGCAGGTTCGCGAAGTAGAGGACGAACTCCAGCGCGATGTAGGCAACGAGCGCGGTGACGAGATCGATCGCGGTCGCCGCGATCCGGCGGCCGCGCGGCGCGACCGTCAAGCCACGCGGGAGGACGATCGGCTCGACCTTCTTCCTCTCGCTCTGACCGCGAGAGCCCTGCTTCAGCGCCCCGAGGATCGTGCGGGGCGGCGCGGGCTCGGCCGCTTCGGCGGCCTCGTCGGTCGCCGGCGCGGATTTCGCGACCGGCGGTCGCCTGCCCTTCGTGCGTGCCGGTGGCGCGGGGGGCGCCGCCTCGGGGTCGGCCTCACGCTGCTCGGTCCGGAGCTGCTCGTCGTAGCGGCGGCGCTGGAATGGGTCGGCGAGGACGTTCCACGCCTGGTTGAGCTCGGCGGGGTCGGCCGTGACCGCGACCGGCTTCTTGCCGGTGGTCCCGTTGCGCGCCTGGTCGATCAGCGCCCGGTACGCGTCCTTGATCTCGCTCGTCGGCGCGTCGCGCGAGACGCCGAGGAGCTCGTAGTAGTCGGGCACCGCACCAGGATCGCGCGGCCGCTCGTCGGCATGCACCGCGGGATCGACGTGATCAGTCCGGGAGGCGCTCCCGGAGGTAGCCGAGGAGCCGGTCGATCGAGACCCGGTCCTGGTCCATCGAGTCCCGGTCCCGCACGGTGACCGCGTGGTCGTCGAGCGTGTCGAAGTCGACCGTCACGCAGTACGGCGTGCCGACCTCGTCCTGGCGGCGGTAGCGCCGCCCGATCGACCCCGTCACGTCGACGTCGATCATGAAGTGCGGCCGCAGCGAACCTGCGACCTCCTCCGCCACCGGGTTGAGCTTCTCGTTCTTGGACAGCGGCAGCACCGCGACGGCGATCGGGGCGAGCCGCCGGTCGAGCCGGAGCACCGTGCGCTTCTCGCCCCGCACCTCTTCCTCGGCGTACGCCGCGAGCAGGAACGCGAGCGTCGCGCGGTCAGCACCCGCGGCCGGCTCGATGACGTACGGCACGTAGCGGCGATCGGCCTCCTGGTCGTAGTAGGTGAGGTCCTGGCCGCTGAACTTCGCGTGCTGCGTGAGGTCGTAGTCCGTACGGTTCGCGATCCCCTCGAGCTCGCCCCAGCCCCACGGGTACTCGAACTCCACGTCGGACGTCGCCGCGGAGTAGTGGCTGAGCTCGTCCTGCTCGTGCTCACGCAGGCGGAGCATCGCTTCGGGGATGCCGTGCTCGACGTACCAACGGAACCGCTCGGTGCGCCAGTACTCGTACCACTCGTCGGCCTGCTCGGGCGGCACGAAGAACTCCATCTCCATCTGCTCGAACTCACGAGTGCGGAAGACGAAGTTGCCCGGTGTGATCTCGTTGCGGAACGACTTGCCGATCTGCGCGATCCCGAACGGCGGCTTCTTGCGCGCGGTCGTCTGCACGTTCAGGAAGTTGACGAAGATGCCCTGCGCGGTCTCGGGACGCAGGAACGCGACCGACGCGTCGTCCTCCACCGGGCCGACGTAGGTCTTGAACATCAGGTTGAACTGCCGCGCCTCCGTGAAGCTGTCCTTGGCGCCGCAGTTGGGACACGCGCCCGACTCGGGAAGCTGGTCCGCGCGGAACCGCTCACGACAATTGCGGCAGTCGACGAGCGGGTCGGTGAACGTCGCGACGTGACCACTCGCCTCCCACACACGCGGCGACATGAGGATCGCGGCGTCCAGGCCGACGACGTCGTCGCGCAGCTGCACCATCGAGCGCCACCACGCGTTCTTCACGTTGCGCTTCAGCAGCACGCCGAGCGGCCCGTAGTCCCACGTCGACCGGAAACCGCCGTAGATCTCGCTCGACGGGAACACGAGCCCGCGCCGCTTCGCGAGGTTGACGACGCGCTCCATCAGGTCGTTGCGGGGCATGACGGGCGATGCTACCGGAGGGGCGCGCGAAGCCCGTCGCCCGCGCCGGTGCGCGCGTGCGCTGACGGGCGTCGATCGCGTCGCGCTGACGTCCGCGTGGCACGATCTGTTCCCGTACCGCGACGCGCCACGTGATCGCGTAGGTTCGAACGTCCATGCGTCGCTGAACGTCGTAGAGCAACAGCGAGCGACGCATGAACGAATCGGGCTAGAGCAGCGCGGCGCTCCGGAGGCGGCGTTCGAGCTGGAACTCGAGGGATGTCACTGCGAGGCGCTCGACGTGCGCGATCACGTCGGGTCGAGGCGGTTCCGCGAGCGCGCCGCGCACGTCGCCGCCGACGATGCGGGCGAGGAACGCGAGCTCGTCGTCGCTCACGACGCGACCGCCCGCGAGCCGGCCGCACGACTCGCACAGGACACCGCCCTCGGCGACGTCGAACACCGCGAACGGCCCACTCTCGCCGCAGCGCGCGCACACGTCGAGCGCGGGGTGGAAGCCCTCGAGGCTGAGCAGCTTCCAGAAGAACGCGGGCGTGACGACCGGCGACGGCGTCGACGCGAGCGTGCGCAGCGCGCCGACGAGCAGCCGGTACAGCGCCGGGTTCCGCTCGCGCTCCGGGGCCACCTGGTCGACGGCCTCGAGCATGGACAGCGCGTGCGTCAGGAGCCCGTAGCCCTCGCGCAGCGGGCGCAGCACGTCGAGGGTCTCGACCTGCGTGACGACGTCGAGCTCGCGCCCCTGGTAGCACTGCAGCGCGACGTGGCTCGTCGGCTCGAGCCGCGACCCGAACCGGCTCCCGGGCTTGCGCACGCCCTTCGCGACGGCCCGCACCTTGCCGTGCCCCTGGGTGAAGACCGTGACGATGCGGTCCGTCTCGCCGAGCTTGATCGTGCGCAGGACGACGCCCTGATCCCGGTACAGCGGCACGACACCAGTGTAGTTACGCCCCTGTGATCCCGCGTTGGGACACAAGTCGCGCCTCTGACCGCGAGTTGTGTACCAACCGGGCCGGCGGTGGCCGCGGTCGAGGCGGCGCTACCCCCCCTCGTCCACGGCGCCGAAGCGGCGCTCGCGGCGCTGGTACTCGCGGATCGCCTCGAACAGGTGCTCGCGCCGGAAGTCGGGCCACAGCACGTCGGTGAAGTACAGCTCCGAGTACGCGAGCTCCCACAGCAGGTAGTTCGAGATGCGGTACTCGCCCGACGTGCGCACGAGCAGATCGGGATCGGGCATGTCGGGCGCGTAGAGATGACGCGCGATGATCCGCTCGTCGACCTTGTCGGCACGGACGCGCCCCGACGCGGCGTCGGTCGCGATCGCGCGGACCGCGTCGACGAGCTCGGCCCGCCCGCCGTAGTTGAACGCGAACGTGAGCGTCATGCGCCGGTTGCGGTGTGTGAGCTCCTCGGCGTCGCTGATCTGCCGGCGGAGCCGGGCCGGCACCCGCCCGCCGCGACGCCCGATGAACCGCACCCGCACGCCGCGCTCGTTCAGGTCGTCACGACGGCGAAGCAGCAGGCTCTCGTTGAAGTGCATGAGGAAGCGCACCTCGTCGATCGGCCGGCGCCAGTTCTCGGTCGAGAACGCGTAGACGGTCATCCACTGGAGCCCGATCTCGAGTGCGCCCTCGACGGTGTCGAAGAGCGCCTCCTCACCGGCCGCGTGACCGTCGGTGCGCTTGAGGCCCCGGCGCTTGGCCCAACGGCCGTTGCCGTCCATCACGATCGCGACGTGTCGGGGCATGCGGCTGGCGTCGAGATCGTGCACGGCGCTCAACCTACAAGCAGATATCGTCCCGGCCGCATGCGCTGGACCGCGGTCGTGAACCCCTCCGCCGGCCGCGGCCGCACGCGCCGGATGCTGCCGACGCTGACGTCGGAGCTCACGGGGACGGGCGCGGACGTCGACGTACGGGTCGCCGCGGACGTCGACGAGACGGCGTCGATCGCCCGCGAGGCGTTCGCGCAGGATCGCGGCGTGCTCGTGTGCGGTGGTGACGGGACGGTCGCGCTCGTCGCCGGCATCGCCGCCGAGTGCGGCGGTCTCGTCGGGATCGTCCCGACGGGCGCGGGGAACGACTTCGCGCGCACGCTCGGCATCCGTCGTCGGAACCTGACCGGCGCGGTGCGGACGTTGTCGGACGGTCACGAGATCACGGTCGACCTCGGCCGTGTCGACGGCCGCTGGTTCTGCTCGGTCGCGAACACCGGGTTCGACGCCGAGGTCAACCGGTGGGCCAACGAGGTGCGCCGGCTCAGCGGTACGGCTCTGTACCTCGCGGGTGTGGCACGCACGCTCGCGGTGTACCGCCCGCGCCGCTTCCGGGTCCGCGTCGACGACGGCGAGCCGCGTGATGTCGACGCGTGGTTGCTCGCGGTCGGCAACGGCCCGGTCTACGGCGGCGGGATGCAGATCGCGCCGGACGCGCGGCTCGACGACGGCGTCTTCGACGTGTGCGTCATCGGGCGGATCAGCGTGCCGGGCTTCGTCGTGAACTTCCCGCGCGTCTTCGCGGGTACGCACACGAAGCACCCCGCGGTCTCGGTGCTCCGAGGCGCGACGGTCACGATCGAGTCGCTCGACGGCGGCATCGACCTCTACGCGAGCGGCGAGCGCGTCGGTCCGCTGCCGGCGCGGCTCGAGACCGTCCCGCGTGCGTTGCGCGTGATGGTGCCGCGCGACTCGGCGATCACCTGACGGTCAACGTTCCCTTCATCCCCGCGGCGGCGTGGCCCGGGATCGTGCAGTGGAACTTGTGTGTCCCCGCGGTCAGGTCGACCTTCTTCGCGTCGGTGCTGCCGTCGCCCGTGACCTCGAGCTCGAAGCCCTTCACGTCGTCGAACACGAGCGTGTGCGCGCCGCTCTGGGTGTTCTTGAGCTCGACGTCGTAGATGCCCGGGCGGTCGACGGTCAGCTTGTCCGGCTTGAAGAAGAGGTTGCCGGCCTGGATCGTGATCGTCCCGATCGCGGCACCGGCCGGCTGCTGGTAGCTCGACCCCTTGCCCCCGCCGCACGCGCCGAGCACCCACGCGCACAGCGGCACGAGCACGACCGCGCCCACGCGGAGCCGCACGCGCACGTCAGCTGCTCGGCGTCGTGCCGTTGCGCGTGGTGCCGCCGCTCGGCTGCCCGCCGCCCGTGTTCCCGCTGGACGGCAGCGGGTTGCTCGACGGGGTCGGCGTGCCGGGCGCCGGTCCGTTCGTCCCGGCCGCCTGCGTCGTCGCGGTCGTGTTGGCCGGCGTCTGCGTGCCCGGCTGCGTCGCGGGCGGCGCGCCGGCCGTGACGGTCACAGTCGCGAACATGCCCGCCTCGCGGTGGCCCGGGATCGAGCAGTAGATGGTGTACGAGCCCGGCTGCACCTCGACCTTGCCCTCGGTCGGCCCGCCGGGGACCTTGAGCTCGAAGTAGCTCAGCTTCGGGTCGTCCCACACGAGCGTGTGCGTCCCGCCCTTGTCGACGTAGATCACGTTGATGATCCCGGCCGGGATCGTGAACTCCTTCGACTGGAACGACAGCGTCGGCAGCGCGTCCACCGTCAACGTCGCGACCGCGGGTCCGGTCGGCGCGGACGGACCGGCCGCCGCCTTCTTCTCCTCGGAGTGACCGAGGACGATCGAGCCACCCCCGAGGACGACGAGCAACGCGAACGAGATGATGAGCACGAGCGACGAGGTCCGCAGCCGGGGACGGGCCGCGATCAGCGTGGCACCCCCGAGGATCAGGACGGTGACGATCGCGGCGACGACGACGGCAGGGTTGCCCGTGCCCGCGAGCAACACGCGCGAGAAGTTGATGACGTAGAAGATGACCGCGAGCACGACGACGACGGGGATGACGAGCGCGAGCAGCATGCGGTGCTTGATCTCACGCCGTTCCCGCTCGATCGGATCCTCGCCCTGGGGCAGTTCGGCCGTGGCCATCAGGTCGCCATCCCTATCTCTTGCAGCTCACGCAGCTCGCGGTCCGCGGCGCGCCCGCGCCGCGGCGTGTTCCCACCCTCTTCCTCCGCGAACCAGCGGAAGAACACGATCGTGATCAGCATCCAGAGCACGAGCCCGCCACCGAGCTTCATGATCAGGCCCGCGAGGCGCTGGTCGTCGAGCGTGCTGAACCCGAACAGCTGGTGCACGTGCTCGTAGTAGTGGTACAGGGGCGCGCTACCGAACGTCAGGAACGACGCCGGGATCGTCGGCACCACGGACTGCAGGAACAGGTAGACCATCTGCATCGGTGGTGAGTAGCGCGGGATCTCGGGGATCGGGCTCAGCACCGGGAGCCACACGATCAGCGCGGTCACGAAGATCACGCAGTGCGCGAGGAAGTGGTAGAAGCCGTTGTGCAGCGTGAGGTCGACCACGGTCGGCCAGTGCGCGACGACGAGCACGACGTTGTAGAGGATCACCGCCGGGAAGAACCGCGCGAGCGCGCGAACCGTCCGGAAGAGCCACTCGGGACCGAGCACCCAGCGCGCCAGCCAGCCCGGTGTACCGAGCAGGATCAGCGGCGCGGCGATCAACGAGAACGTCAGGTGCTGCATCATGTGCACGCTGTAGTTCGCCTTCTCGGCGATGTCGTGCACGGGCCAGTCCGACACCATCCACGTCGCGAGCAAGCCCGCCGAGAAGCACGCGACCTGCCTGCGCGTCACGACGCGTCCCGGGGGCGCGACCCGCGGTCCGACGCGCACGATCGCGAGGGCGTACCCGGTCCCGAGCAGCGCGATCAGCAACCAGACGTCCGGGTGGGGCTGCCACGCTGGGAACCGGGCCGCGGCCGCGAGAACGGTCACCGGCATCGGCTCATGCGTGGTGCTGCCAGACGTGCAGCGTCGACAGCACCACGCCGTACAGCACGATCGCGGCGACGATGCCGACCGCGAACATCCGGCGGAAGATCGGACGATCCGTCTTCAGGTGCATGAACCACGCCGCGACGAGCGCGAACTTCGTCACCATGAACACGAGCAGCATCAGCAGGATCAGTCCGTTCGGGATGTCGCCCGTCAGGTAGGAGACGGTCACCTCGAGCGCGGTGAGGACGACGAGCACGACGCCGACCATCACGTACTGGAACGGCGTGGGGTGCGGCCGCACCTCGCCCGGCAGCATCGGGAGCGCCTGTGGGGGGACGTCGCCCAGGTGCTCCGGTTCCTCGCCCGGCGCGAACTCGAGCCCGCCCGGTACGACCTCGGCGTCTCCGGCCGGCGTGTGCCTCTCGGTCACGACGCGTCTCCCACTTCTACTTCGGGACCAGGTAGACGACGGTGAAGATGACGATCCACACGACGTCGACGAAGTGCCAGTAGAGACCGGCGATCTCGACCTTCTCGGAGTCCGCGGTGCTCAGCCGTCCCTGCGTCGACAGACCGAACAGGGAAAGCAGCCAGATGATCCCGCCCGTGACGTGCACGCCGTGCAGGCCGGTCAGGACGAAGAACGTCGTGCCGAGCAGGTTCGTGTGCAGCGAGAGGTGGTGCTCGCGGAAGAAGTTCGTGAACTCGTAGACCTGACCACCGATGAACGTCAGCCCGAACAGCGCGGTCGCGACGATCCACACCCGGAAGCGACGGTGGTCGCCGCGCTGGATCGCGGCGAGCGCGAGCACCATCGTGAGACTGCTCATCAGCAGGATGAACGACGTCGTCGACGTGAAGGGGATGTCGAACACCTGCGACGCCTTCACACCGTGGGTCCGCCCCTTGTAGAGCAGGTACGCGGAGATGAAGGCACCGAAGAGCAGGCACTCCGACGACAGGAACAGCCACATCGCGAGCTTGGCGTTCGTGACGCCGGTCGCGGTGCCGTGCGTGTCGTACGCCTCGTGCGGCGGGGCGAGCGCGGTCTCCTGCATCGTCTACTCCGTCGCCGGTTCCTGCGCCCAGCCGAACAGCCCGAAGAACACGAGCAACAGACCGAACGGCACGAACCACACGTTCTGGAAGACGGCCCCGTAGGCGAGGATCGGAAGGCCGAGACCCATCACGAGGGGCCAGTACGACGGGGTCGGCATGTGGATGGCGTGCCCCGCGCCGTGCGTCACGGCGGGCTCGACCGGGCCGCGCGGCGTCGTCGCGACGGTGCCCTGCGCGCCGGGGACGTCACCCGGGATGCCGTGCTCGCTGGGGACGTCGTCGTCCGCGCCGCCGCGCGGCAGACGGACGAGCCGGCCCTCGTCGTCCTCGGTGTACTTGCGGTGCCACCAGTCGTCACGTGAGTGGACGACGGGGATCTCCGCGAAGTTGTACTCGGGGGGCGGCGACGGGATGGACCACTCCAACGTGCGGCCGTCCCACGCGTCGGACGGCGCGGGCTCGCCGTGCTTGCGGCTGACCCAGAGGTTGATCACCAGCAGCAGCACGCCGATGGCGATGATGAACGAGCCTGCGGACTCGAGGCGGTTGAGGAACGTCCATCCCATGTTCGACGGATAGGTGTACGTGCGGCGCGGCATGCCCTGGAGACCGACGAGGTGCATCGGGAAGAACGTCAGGTTGAACCCGACGAGGACCGTCCAGAACGTCCACTTGCCGAGCTTCTCGTTCAGGTAGCGGCCGTACAGCTTGGGGAACCAGTAGAAGAGGCCGCCGAAGAACGCGAACACCAGACCGCCGAACAACACGTAGTGGAAGTGCGCGATCACGAAGTAGGTGTCGTGCTGCTGCGTGTCGGAGGGGACGACCGCGTGGAGCACACCCGAGAGCCCACCGATCGTGAACTGCGCGATGAACCCGAGCGCGAAGAGCATCGCGGTGTTCAGGCGTAACGACCCGCCCCAGATCGTCCCGAGCCAGTTGAAGATCTTCACCCCGGTCGGGATCGCGATGAGCATCGTCGAGATGCCGAACGCCGAGACCGCGACCGGGCCGAGTCCGGTCGTGAACATGTGGTGCGCCCACACGCCCCAGCCGAGGAACCCGATCGCGACGCCGGAGAACACGACGACCGCGTACCCGAACAGCGGCTTGCGCGACATGACCGGGAGGATCTCCGAGACCATGCCGAAGCCCGGCAGGATCAGGATGTAGACCTCCGGGTGGCCGAACATCCAGAACAGGTTCTGGTACAGCAGCGGGTCGCCGCCGGCGTACGCGTTGAAGAAGTTCGTGCCGAAGTTCCGGTCGAAGAAGACCATGAACAGCGCTGCGGTGACGAGCGGCATCGCGAACAGCGTCAGGAACGCCGTCACGAGCATCATCCACACGAACGGCGGCATCCGCAGCAGCGTCATGCCCGGCGCGCGCATGTTCAGGATCGTGACGATGAAGTTCAGCGACGCGGTGATCGACCCGATGCCGAGCATCACGATGCCGACGGCCCAGAAGTCAGGGCCGTGTCCGGGCAGGTACCCGGCCGACATCGGCGTGCTCGTGAGCGGCGTGTACCCGAACCAGCCGCCGTTCGGCGCGCCGCCGAGCACGAAGCTCGAGTACAGGAAGATCCCACCGAAGAGGAACACCCAGTAGCCGAAGCAGTTCAGCCGCGGGAACGCGACGTCGCGCGCGCCGATCATGAGCGGCACGAGGTAGTTCGCGAACGCGATCGCGAGCGGCATCCCCATGAGGAAGATCATGGTGGTGCCGTGCATCGTGAACATCTCGTTGTACTGCGCCGCGGTCAGGACCTTGCCGTTCGGCTGCGCGAGCTGCAGGCGGATGAGCAGCGCCTCGATCCCGCCGACGAGCAGGAAGACCATGGCGGTGACGCCGTACATGATCCCGATCTTCTTGTGGTCGACGGTCGTCAACCAGCTCCAGAAGCCGGTCGTGGCGCGGGGCCGCCGGAAGACGTCGACTCGCCGAGTCGGAACCGTCGTCGTCGCCGCGTCCGAAACGGTCGTCATCGGTTCACCCCCTCGTGCATGAAGCGAACGGTCGCGTGCACGGTCATCCCGTCGGGTCCCGGCGTCACTTCTGGCCGAGCAGGTAGTCGGCGATCGTCTCGGCGTCCTGCTGCGTCATCGCCTGCTGCCCCTTCGGGAGATGGTTGACGAACGACGGCATGCCGACACACGCGGCCGGTGGCGGCTGGAGGCACTTCTGCGACTGCATCGGCAGCATCGACGGCGCGTTGCGGACCCACGTCACGAGGTTGTCGCGCGTGAGTGCGTAGGAACCGGACGCGAACACGCTGCGCGACCCGAGGTGGGTGAGGTTCGGGCCGAAGCTCGCCTTCGACGAGTCGTCGACGGTGTGACAGTTGGTGCAGTGGTACGTGCTCGCCATGAGCGTCGGCGCGCCGGACGCCGGCTGGTTGTCCGGGCCCGTGAACGCCTGCCTCGGCCCCTGTTGCTGGTCGCGGACCCAGCTCTGGTAGTCGGCCTTCGACATGACGACGACGCGCATGCGCATGTCCGCGTGCGCGAGCCCGCAGTACTGCGCGCACTGCCCGAGGTACGTCCCGATCTTGTTCGCCTGGATGTTCAGGTGGTTCGTCCGCCCGGGGACGACGTCCATCTTCCCAGCGAGCTGGGGCACCCAGAAGCTGTGGATGACGCTGCAGCCGGTGTAGCCCGTCCCGAGGGTGGGGTCGCACGCGCGCAAGGACAGGCGAACCGGCGTGTCGACTGGGATCGCGAGCTCGTTCGCGGTGACGACGTTCTCCTTGGGGTACTGGAACTGCCACCACCACTGCTTGCCGACGACGTTGACGCTGATCGTGTCGGCGGCGGCGGGCGCGCGTGCGACGTCGAAGATCGTGGCGATCGTCGGCACCGCGATCACCGCGAGGATCACCGCGGGGATGATCGTCCACGTGATCTCGAGCGGCGTGTTGCCGTGCACCTGCTTCACGCTGCGCGGATGACCGGGACGCTCGCGGAACTTGAACACCGCGACGAGCAGGAGCGCGAAGACGAGGATGCCGACGCCGCACGCGACGAACGCGATCGGTCGGAAGAGGTTGTCGATCTTGTGGGCGTAGGGGCCGCTCGGGTGGAAGGAGTTCTGGCCGTTCTTGGGTCCGCTGCACGCACCGAGCACGACGGCTGCGCCGCCGAGCAGCGCGAGGACCGCCAAGCGCCTCGGACGCGTGGAGCGACGCTTCATGTCCCCTTCCCGGTGAACGGTTCCCCCGCCTCGTCGTGCCCGCCGCACGGCCCGACCCGACTCCGGCGCACTCTATAGCGGCCCGATTCTGCTGCTACAAACCCGGTCCGACTGTTCCGTCTCGCTCGTTCGCTGCGGCGCTCGGGATACCCGAGCCGCGGGCGCTCACTCGCCGGCGAGCTCGCTCCGCACCTCCGTCGCTCCGCTCGCCGCGCTTGCCAACATTGCGCGCGGAACATAGTCACCGCGGTGGGTGAAGTGGTGGCACGGACGGACGCCCTGCGCGCGGTGCGCGTCAGAGGCCGAGGCGGTCGAGCGCGTGCGCACGGCGCTGCCAATCGCGGTCGACGCGCACGACGGTGTCGAGGTGCACGCGCGTGCCGAGCAGCGACTCGAGCTCGAGCCGCGCCTGCGTGCCGGTGTCCCGCAGGACGCTCCCCCGCCGTCCGATCACGATCCCCTTCTGCGAGTCACGCTCCACGCGGATGACGACCCGGAAGCGCGCGATCTCGGCGTCGCCCGCGGCGTCGGCGTCGTCCGGGACCTCGGCGGTCACCGCGATCGAGTGCGGCAGCTCGTCGCGTGCCACCGCGAGCAGCTTCTCGCGAACGATCTCGGCGACGAGGAACGTCTCGGGCTGGTCGGTGACCACACCGTCGGGGTAGTACCGCGGTCCTTCCGGCAGGCGCTCGGCCAGCTCGTCGAGGAGCGCGTCGACACCGTCGCCCGTGCGCGCCGAGACCGGTACGTACGCGGCGAACTCGCCCAGCTCGCCCGCGCCGGCGAGCCGCCGCGCCACCTCGGCACGCGGCGCCACGTCGACCTTGTTGACGACGAGGACGACGGGCGTCTCGACTTCGCGGAGACGCGAGGCGACGAAGCGGTCGCCGGGCCCCGTCGGCGCGGACGCGTCGACGACGAAGCACACCACGTCGACCTCCGCCAACGTGGTCAGTGATCGCTCGTTCGCGCGCTCGCCGAGCAGCGTGCGCGGCTTGTGGACGCCCGGGGTGTCCAGGAACACCATCTGCGAGGTCGGCGTCGTGCGTACGCCGCGCACCTGCGTGCGCGTCGTCTGCGGCCGGTCGGACACGATGGACACCTTCGTGCCGACGAGCCGGTTCAGCAACGTCGACTTGCCGACGTTCGGACGGCCGACGAGGGAGACGAACCCGCTGCGGAAGGGGCGCTCCGTCACGTGCCCGGCGTCGGGCTGGACGCGGGGGGCTCCGCGGCGTTGGGTGTCTCGCGGTCCGGCCCGTGCTCGGCGGTCTCGCTCGGCTCCAGCCGGCGGACGCGCACGGTCACGATGCGGTGGCCCTGCAGGCGCTCGGCGCGGAACTCGAGACCGTCGAAGCGCACCGTCTCACCCTCGTCGGGAACATGGCCGAGCAGGTTGAAGACGAGACCGCCGACGGTGTCCCACTCGTCGTCGGGAAGCTCGACGTCGAGCTCCTCGTTCACGTCGTCGATCGGCGTGCGGCCGGGGACACGCAACGACCCGTCGGCGAGATGCTCGAGGTGCGGCTCGGCGCGGTCGTACTCGTCGGCGATCTCGCCGACGATCTCCTCGAGGAGGTCCTCCATCGTGACGAGCCCCGCCGTGCCGCCGTACTCGTCGACGACGATCGCCATGTGGAAGTGCTCCTGTTGCATCTCGCGCAGGAGCTCGGCGACGCGCTTCTGCTCGGGAACGAACACGGCTGGCCGCGCGGCGTCGCGGACGCGTTGCCCGCCCTTCCCGGCCCGCTCGAGCGTGACGAGGTCGCGTAGATAGACGAGCCCGACGATGTTGTCCGTGCTGTCCTCGTATGCGGGCAGGCGCGAGAAGCCGTGCTCGATCGCCTGCTGCATCGCCGCGACGACCGTGCAGTCGGCCTCCACGCCGATCATGTCGGGGCGTGGAGTCATGACCTCGCGCACGAGCGTGTCGCCGAACTCGAAGATCGAGTGGATGAGCCGCCGCTCCTGGCTCTCGATCGACTGCTCCTCGGCCGCGACGTCGGCCATCGTGCGGATCTCCTCCTCCGTGACGAACGGCCCTTCGCGCAGGCCGCGGCCCGGGAGCACGACGTTGGCGAGCCCGATGAGGCCGCGAGACACGAGCCGCAACGGCGGGAACGTCGTGAGGAAGTGCAGCAGCGGCGTGACGCGCAACGCGGCGCGCTCGGTGTGCTGGATCGCGTATGTCTTCGGTGCGACCTCGCCGATGACGAAGAACAGCACCACCTCGACGACGGTGCCGACCGCGACGCCGATCGCGCCCAGCAGCCCCTCGACGAGCACACCGATGAGCGTCGCGGACGCGAGCTGGCACGCGAGCACGACGAGCAGGACCGCGTTGAGCGTCCTCACGGGCGACTCGAGCAGCGCGGCGAGCCGCCCCGCGTTCTTCACGCCCTCCTCCTCGAGCGCGAGCGCGCGGATCCGGCTCATGCGTGTGAACGCGGTCTCCGAGAGCGCGAGCGCGATCGACGCGAGGAAGAGGACGACGATCGCGACGAGCATGAGCCACTGGCCGCCGCTCATCGCGCGCCCGATGCTCTCGGTGGAGGTCGCCGCACGCGTCAGCCCCTCTGCTCGAGCCTGCGGAACCGCTCGAGGAGCTCGCGCTCGCGTCGTTGCATCGCCTCGGACTCCTGCTCCTCGGCGTGGTCGTAGCTCAACAAGTGCAGCACGCCGTGCACGACGAGCAGCGCCAGCTCGTCATCGAGCGAACGCCGGCGGGTCTCGGCCTCGCGGCGGGCGTATGTCGGGCAGACGACGACGTCGCCGATCATCGCGGGCGGCTCACCGGGCTCGCTCGGCGACCCCGGGCCCCGGCCGCCCTGGTCGGGCTGGCGACCGGGCGGCACGACGTCGTCGTCCATCGGGAACGCGAGGACGTCGGTCGGGCCCGTGCCCCCGAGGAACCGCTCGTTGAGGTCGGCCATGGCGCGCTCGTCCACGAAGATGAGCGACAGCTCCGCGCCGCCCGGTACCTGCTCCTCGTCGAGGACCATGCGCGCGAGCCGTACCCACCGCATGACGTCGACGGGCACGTCCTGCTGCTCGTCCGCCGCGAAGACGTCGACGCTCATGTATCCGCTCTTGGCGCCTTTGGCGCCGGGTAACGCCCGTGGTCACGCTCGCTGCTCGCGCGGGATACCCGGCTCGCCCACGCTCGCCGCTCCCGTGGCCACGCTTCCGCTCGCCCTTCGGCTCGCTCGCTCATGTCCTCGACGGCCCGCGATCCGTGCGCGCGTAGGCGTCGACGATGTCCTGCACGATCCGGTGGCGAACGACGTCACGCGAGCCGAGATGCACGAACACGAGGCCGGGGATGCCGTCCAGCACCTGCTCGAGCTCGCGCAGTCCGCTGCGATCCGGACCGTCGGGCAGGTCGATCTGGGTCACGTCGCCGGTGACGACGACCTTCGACCCGAAGCCGAGTCGGGTCAGGAACATCTTCATCTGCTCGGGCGTCGTGTTCTGCGCCTCGTCGAGGATGATGAACGAGTCGTTGAGCGTGCGGCCGCGCATGTACGCGAGCGGCGCGACCTCGATCACGCCGCGCTCCATCAGGCGCGCGACGGCCTCGGGATCGAGCATGTCGTAGAGCGCGTCGTAGAGCGGCCGGAGGTACGGATCGACCTTCGCCAGCACGTCGCCGGGAAGGAAGCCGAGCCGCTCACCCGCTTCGACCGCGGGGCGCGTGAGGATGATCCGGTTCACCTGCTTGCCCTGCAGCGCCTGCACGGCGAGCGCGACCGCGAGATAGCTCTTGCCGGTGCCCGCGGGGCCGATCGCGAACGTCACGGTGTTGTCGCGCACCGCGTCGACGAAGCGCTTCTGGCCCGCCGTCTTCGGCCGGATCGACTTCCGGCCGCGCAGCACCTCGGTCGCCATCACCTCGGTCGGCCGCTGGTCGGCCTTCAGCATCTCGATGCTGCGGCCGACCCCGTCGCGGTCCAGGTGGTGGCCCTGCTCGAGGAGCATGACCATCTCCTCGAACAGCTGCGCGACGCGTTCCGCCTCGTCCTGATCGCCGGTGACGGTGATCTCGTTCCCGCGGACGTGGATCGACACCGGGAACGCGCGCTCGACCAGGCGGAGCAGCTCGTCCCGCTGGCCGAGGAGACCGACCATGAGATGGTTCCCCGGGACGAGCACCTTGACCTGGGTTGCGGACACGTCGGGACCAGCGTAGCGGTCGCCACGAGCGGACCGAAGGCCCGTCGCACGCACGCTCGTCAGCCGGGCGGCCAGGCCATCCGCCGGCCGCCGAGCACGTGGAGATGGAGGTGCGGGACGCTCATGCCGGCGTCGGGCCCGACGTTCGCGACGACGCGGTAGCCGCCCGCGGCGATCCCCGCCTGCTCCGCGACCTGCTGCGCGGCGCGCACGAGCTCGCCGAGGATCGGGTCGTCGGCCGCGAGCGAGTGGAGGTCCTCGACGTGCCGGCGCGGGACGACGAGGACGTGGACAGGCGCCTGCGGGTTGACGTCGCGGAACGCGACGACGTCGTCGGTCTCGAGCACGCGCTCGGACGGGATGTCACCCGCGGCGATCGAGCAGAAGAGGCAGTCGGGCATCAGCCGTGGCGCGGCACTCGGCCGCCGGCGCGCGCGCTCAGGCCCGCGCGCGCAGGCCGAGCTGCTCGAGCCGGGTGCCGAGCTCCTCGGGGCGCCGGCCGAGCACGGCGGCGAGCACGCGGATGTCGTCGCTGCGGATCGTCAGCAGCCGGCCGTTGAAGTCCTGGCGTTGGAGCTGGATCGTCGCGGCGTAGCGCGACAGGACAGCGGCGTCGGGGTCGTCGAGCGCGTGCAGCGCGACGAGGTCGATCGTGAACCCGTTGTCGATCGAGGTGGAGCCACCGTCCGTGAGGTTGATCTCCATCTCGAGCTCGCGCGGCAGGAGCTGGTCGCCGGGGACCTCGTAGATCTCGGCCAGACGGAGGAGCCTCGGCACCGAGATCGCGCGCTCACCGCGTTCGTACGCGCCGAGCACCGAGGCCTTGAACTCCTGTTGGGAGCGCGCCTCGACGTCGTGGAGCGACAGGCCCTTCTGTCGTCGGATCGCCCGCAGCCGTTCGCCGACGCGAGTTCCACTCATGTTTCGACCGCCCCCATGGCCCGGACCCGCCCGGAGGCAGGATACCAGCGAGTTCAACGAAATGGGGTGTTCTCGCGCTCGGCGCGCGATCGCGACTGTGATTCGCGCGAGAACATACCCCGATCGCGACGCGAAGTGAACAACCCGCACACGACGGGCGCCGCCGTGGCCGCACGGAGCACATGGGGCCCAACGGCCACACGAGGCGCACCGGCCGTCAGGCGCCGCTCCGCGTCGTCGAACCCGCCCTCGGGGCCGACCACGATCAGCCATCCCGCGGCGGGTGGGTCCGGGAGGTCGGCGAGCGGCACCCCGCCGCGGTCGGCGACGACGAGGCCCGGGTGGCCCGCCACCGCTCCGAGCGAAGCCGCCTGGTCGA
The DNA here is from genome assembly GCA_035651955.1 of Acidimicrobiia bacterium. Taxonomy (NCBI): domain Bacteria; kingdom Bacillati; phylum Actinomycetota; class Acidimicrobiia; species Acidimicrobiia bacterium. Next base: position 65,019 of record DASRES010000001.1, on the reverse strand, counting down.
CCGCGGGGAGCACGGCGCGCCGGCACTGCATCCCGGCCTCGCGGGCGGCGCGGCGGAGTCGTTCGAGGGCGCGAGCGCTCGCCTCGTCGTCGCGGCGCACGACGGAGCGCGCCATCGTGACGGCGACGATCCGGTCGGCGCCGAGCTCGGTGAGCTGCGCGACGACCTGCTCGGGCTTCGCGCCCTTCGTCACGCCGAACGCGACCGCGAGGGGCGGGAGCAGCGGTGGCTCCTCGCGCTCGTCGCCGCACGCGGCCAACGTCACTCGGCCGGGCGACGTCGCGGTGACGTCGTACGGGCGCCACCGACCGGTGCCGTTCGCCGCGGTGACGCGTTCGCCGGTACGGATGCGACGGACGCGTTGCAGGTGGTGCCCGTCGTCGCCCGCGACCGTCAGGCTGTCGGCGAGGTCGTCGACGTAGACGTGCGCCGCCGCGCCGTCGTCAGCCGCGAAGGCGGGCGGTACGCGCGCCACCCGCGCTACTGGAACGCGGACCGGATCCGGGAGAAGAGGCCGTGCTCCGCGTCCGCGACCTCCTCGCCGCGCAGTGCGGCGAACTGGCGCAGCAGCTCGGCCTCCTCGGGCCGCAGGCGCTCGGGGACCTCGACGCGCACCTCGACGAGGAGATCGCCGCGCCGGCTGCCGTGCGTCGTCGGCATCCCCCGACCCTTCAGCCGGAAGACCCGACCCGTCTGCGTGCCGGGCGGGACGGCGAGCTCCTCGTCGCCGTCGAGCGTCTCGATCACGAGCTGCGCGCCGAGCGCGGCCTGCGTCATCGGGACGCGCCGGACGTGGAGCAGGTCGTCGCCCTGACGCTCGAAGCGCGGGTCCGGCTCGACGTGCACGCCGACGTACAGGTCGCCGGGAACGCCACCGCGCGGCGCGGCCGGACCTTGACCGCGCAGCAGCAGGCGCTGACCGTCGTGGATGCCGGCGGGCACCTGCACCTCGATCTCGCGCGCACCGGCGACGCGCCCGTCCCCGCGGCACTGGTGACACGGCGACGGGATGCGCGAACCGGTCCCGCCGCACGTGTGGCACGGCGCGGCGGTGACGACCTGACCGAGCAACGAGCGCCGCACCTGGCGGAGCTCGCCCGTGCCGCCGCACGTGTCGCATCGCTCGGGGTGCGTACCTGGCTCACAGCCCGAACCCTGACAGCGGTCGCACGCGACCGGCATCCGCACCTCGACCGTGCGCGTCGCGCCGAAGGCGGCGTCGCTGAGCGTCAGGTCGACCCACGTCTCGAAGTCCGGAGCGCGTGCCGGACCGGCCGGCCCGCGGCGGGTGCCGAAGACGTCACCGCCGAAGAACGCGTCGAAGAGGTCGTTGAGGCCGAACCCCTCGGGGCCCATGCCTCCCATGCCGCCGGGTCCGGCGCCGACGCCCGCCTCGCCGAACATGTCGTAGCGGCGCCGGCGCTCGGGATCGCGCAACGTCTCGTATGCGACGGCGATCTCCTTGAAGCGCACCTCGGCCTCGGGATCCCCCGGGTTCGCGTCGGGATGGTGCTGGCGCGCGAGGCGACGGTACGCGCGCTTGATCTCGTCGTCGGTCGCGGTGCGGTCGACACCGAGCACGTCGTAGTAGTCGGGCACGGGCTACGCCCCTGTCATCCTGAGAGCAGGCGACCGAGCTGTTCGGAGACGGCCGCGACCGCGGCCAGTGCCTGCTGGTAGTCCATGCGTGTCGGACCGAGCACTCCGACGGTACCCGCGACGTCGCCCTCGATCGTGTACGGCGCGAGGACGAGCGAGCACTCGCGAAGCTCGGCGACGTCGTTCTCGGCACCGATGCGGACGGTGACGCCGTTGTCGAGCACGTTGCGCACGAGCGAGACCACGACGACCTGGTGCTCGAGGAGCTCGAGCAAGCGCGCCGCGCTCTCGTGCGTGGTGAACGCGCGCTGCTCGGCCGCGATGCGGCTCGCGCCGCCGACGTACAGCGGCTCGAACGCCTCGCTCGCGCGCGCGGTGATCGCGTCGCGCATCTTCGTCGCGACGTGGTCGATGCGGGCGTCGCCGGACGGGGTCACGGCGGTCGACGCGCCGAGCTTCTCGCCCTCCATGACCGCACGGACCGACGCCGTGACCAGCGCGACGTCGTCCTCGTCGAGCGAGATGTCGGGGTCGAGCTCGACGATCGCCTTCTCGACGTTGCCGTTCGACAGGACCGCGACGCCGACCAGGACGCTCGGCTGCAAGGCGACGACCTGCACGCTCCGCACGATCGCGGTCTCGGGCTGCGGTCCGACGACGACGGCGGCGTGCTCGGTGATGTCGGAGAGGAAGTGGCTCGTCTCGTCGAGCAGGTCCTCGAGCGCGCGGTGCGCACGCGTGAAGAAGTCCGCGACCGCCCGCCGCTGCCCGACCGGCAGGCCGGGGCGCGTGAAGTGGTCGACGAAGAACCGGTACCCGAGGTCGGTCGGGATCCGGCCCGCCGAGGTGTGCGGCTGGACCAGGTACCCCTCACGCTCCAGGACGGTCATGTCGTTGCGGACCGTGGCGCTCGACACGCCGAGGCCGCGGGACCGCGCGATCGTGCCCGAGCCGACCGGCTGGGCGGTCTCGATGTACTCCTCGACGATCGCCCGGAGGATGGCGGCCTTCCGCTCGTCCATTAGCACTCGATTCTACCGAGTGCCAGCCGTCGCGACACCGGGCGCGGCCGCCGCCCCGGCGGCGAGGAGATCCACCGTGACCGCGCTGGCCAGGAGCCGGCCCCGCGTGGTGAGCCGGATTCGCCCGTCGTCCACGACGACCAGCCCGTCGGCCGCGAGCGCGTGAACCCGCTCGCGCGCCCGATGAGCGACCGGGAGTGGCGCGCCGCACCGGGTGCGGAGCGCGAGCGCGAACACCTCGTCGGCACGCGTGGCGGGATCCAGGAACTCCCCGCCGGCCTCGACCAACTCCTCCCGGGAGACGAGGTCGATGTAGCGGTCGGGAGTCCGGACGTTCCACCACCGGCGCCCGGCCGTGTGGCCGTGCGCGGCGCACCCGATCCCGACGTACTCGCCGCCGTCCCAGTACAGCCGGTTGTGCCGGCACTCCTGGCCGGGACGGGCCCAGTTGGAGATCTCGTACCAGGCGAACCCGGCCGACGCGAGGAGGTCGTCGGCGAGGAGGTACTTGTCGGCCTGGTCGTCGTCGTCCGGCGCGGGGCGCTCCCCTGCCGCGACCATCCGCCCGAGCGGCGTGCCCGGCTCCACGGTGAGCGCGTACGCGCTCACGTGGTCCGGACCGAGCGCGAGCGCGTCGAGAACGGTCGCGCGCCAGTCGTCGAGCGTCTCACCCGGCACCCCGTAGATCAGGTCGACGCTCACGCGCGCGAACCCGGCGTCGCGCGCCGCCGCGATCGCCCGCGCGACGTTGGCGGGGTCGTGCGTCCGGCCGAGCGCGCGCAACACGTGCGATCGCATCGACTGCACACCGAGAGACACGCGATCGACGCCGCCGGCGCGGTAGACCGCGAGCTTGTCGCCGTCGACCGAGTCGGGGTTGCACTCGACGGTGACCTCCGCGCCCGGAGCGCGTGGAATCGCGTCGAGGATCCGCACGAGCCGGTCAGCCGGGAGCAGCGAGGGCGTCCCGCCGCCGAAGAACACCGACGTCGCGTCGGGGAGATCGCCGCGCGCCCGGCGTCGCTCGACGTCCGCGACGCATGCGTCGACGTACGCGTCGACGAGGTGGGCGCGGTCCGTCCACGTCGCGAAGTCGCAGTAGTCGCACCGCGACGCGCAGAACGGGACGTGCACGTAGACGCCGAACGCCATCACCCGATGATCGCGCCGGTGCGGGCACATAGCCTCGCGCTCGATGCAGCCCACGCTCCCGCTGCCTCCCGAGGCGGACCGGTACCGCGCGGACGTCCGCGCGTTCCTGGCCGAGCACGCACCGGACGGCCGCTACCCCGCCGACTTCGTCCGCGCGCTCGCGCGGGCGGGCTTCGTCGCACCGCACTGGCCCCGACCGTGGGGGCTCGACGCCGGTCCGCTGCAGCAGCTCGCGATCGACGACGAGCTGCGGCGCGCGCACGCGCCCCGACCCTTGAACCCGATCGGCATCGGATGGGCGGGACCCGCGCTGCTCGTCGCCGGCACGCCCGCCCAGCACGCGCACTGGCTCCCGGGCATCCTCGACGGATCCGAGTTCTGGTGCCAGCTCTTCAGCGAGCCCGGCGCGGGGAGCGACCTGGCGTCGCTGACGACACGCGCGAACCGGGACGGCGACGAGTGGGTCGTGCAGGGGCAGAAGATCTGGACGACGGCCGCACAGCACGCGCGCTGGGGGATCCTGCTCGCGCGCACGAATCCGGACGCCGAGGCGCACCAGGGCATCTCGTACTTCGTCCTCGACATGCGCGCGCCCGGGATCGAGGTGCGACCGATCCGGCAGATGGACGGATCGTCCGGGTTCAACGAGGTGTTCCTCGACGACGTCCGCATCCCGGCCGACCATCTCGTCGGCGAGGAGCACGACGGCTGGCGGCTCGCACGCGTCACGCTCGGGAACGAGCGCGTGTCGCTCTCCGGCGAGGGCGCGCTGTGGGGCATGGGACCCACCGCGCACGACCTCGTCGCGATCGTGCGCGAGCACGGTGGCGTGCGCGACCCGGTCGTGCGCCAGCGCGTCGCCGCGGTCTACGCGGAGGCCGAGGTGCTCCGGCTCATCCGCATGCGCACGCTTGCCGCGCGGCTGCGCGGCCTCGAGCCCGGACCGGAGGCGTCGGTGCGCAAGGCGATCGCGGACGAGCACGGTCAGCGCGTCATGGCGCTCGCCGTCGAGCTCGCCGGCGCGCACGGCCTGCTCGCGGACCGAGGCCCGTTCGGGACGGAGACGGCGACATGGGCGAACGGCTACCTGTTCTCGCGGGCGCTGACGATCGGCGGCGGGACCGCTGAGGTGCAGCGCAACATCATCGCCGAGAAGGGCCTCGGGCTCCCGCGCGACTGACGGCGCCCGCCGGGTCAGCGCAGCGCGTTCCGCACGGCGGCGACGATCTCGTCGAAGGAGTGCTCGTAGCGCTCGCGCATCGACGCGATCGTGCCGAACCCGAACGTGTCCTCGACCGTGATCGTCACGTCCACGCGCGAGTCGTCCTCGGGTCGGAGCACGACGGTCGCCTTCGTCGGCAGCCACGCCGGTCGCGTGAAGGACGCGCCGAGCAGGCGCGTCACGAGCTGCGACCCGCGCTTGGCCACGATCCGATCGGTGCCGACCTCCCGCACACGCGCGAGCAGCGAGAGCCCGGCGACCGCGCGCTCGCGCGCGTCGCCGACGCGGTCGTGGACCGTGAAGGTGACCGTCCGCGACCAGTTCGCCATCAGTCCTCGAGCCGCAACGCCGCGACGAAGGCCTCCTGCGGCACCTCGACCCTGCCGATCTGCTTCATCTTGCGCTTGCCCTCCTTCTGCCGCTCGAGGAGCTTGCGCTTGCGCGTGATGTCGCCGCCGTAGCACTTCGCGAGCACGTCCTTCCGGCGCGCCTTGACCGTCTCGCGGGCGATGATGCGGCCGCCGATCGCGGCCTGGATCGGGACGTCGAAGAGCTGGCGCGGGATGAGCTCGCGCAGCTTGACCGTCATGCGACGCCCGTACTCGTACGCGCGGTCACGGTGGACGATCGCCGAGAACGCGTCGACGGGCACGTTGTTCAGCAGCACGTCCACCTTCACGAGGTCGGCGCGCCGGTACCCGGCCGGCTCGTAGTCGAGGCTCGCATACCCGCGCGTGCGCGACTTCAGCTGGTCGAAGAAGTCGAGCACGATCTCGGCGAGCGGCATCGCGTAGACGAGCTCGACGCGCTCCTCCGAGAGGTACTCGAGCTTGCTCATCTCACCGCGGCGCTGCTGGCACAGCTCCATGAGCGTGCCGACGTACTCGCTCGGCGTGAGGACCGTGATGGTGACGTACGGCTCCTCGACCCAGTCGATCGCGTTCGAGGGTGGCATCGCGGACGGGTTGTCGACGACCTCGACGCGCCCGTCGGTCGTGTGGACCTCGTACTCGACGTTCGGCGCGGTGGCGACGAGCGCGAGGTCGTACTCGCGCTCCAGCCGCTCGCGCACGATCTCCATGTGCAGCAGGCCGAGGAAGCCGCACCGGAACCCGAACCCGAGCGCGCCCGAGGTCTCGGGCTCGTACGTGAACGAGGAGTCGTTGAGGCGCAGCTTCTCGAGCGCCTCGCGCAGGTCGGCGTACTCGTCGCCCTCGACGGGATAGAGCCCGCAGAACACCATGGGCTTCGGGTCGCGGTACCCGGGCAGCGCCTCGCCGGCGCGCGACGCGTTCGTCACCGTCTCGCCGACGCGCGCCTCGCCGACGTCTTTGATCCCCGCGATGAGGTACCCGACCTCGCCGGGGCCGAGCGTCGCGACGGGTGTCGGCGCCGGGAGGCGGACGCCGATCTCCTCGGCGTCGTGGACCGCGCGCGCCTGAACGAAGCGCAGGCGCGCGCCGGCGTCGAGCGTCCCGTTGAAGACCCGGACCGCGCTGACGACGCCGCGGTACGCGTCGTAGTACGAGTCGAAGATCAGCGCCTGGAGGGGCGCGTCGTCGGCGCCTCGCGGTGCGGGGATGTGCTCGACGATCGCGTCGAGGAGCTCGGGGACGCCCTCGCCCGTCTTCGCCGAGACGCGCAGGATCTCGTCGGCGGGGATGCCGAGCACGCGGTCGATCTCGCCCGCGACGCGGTCGGGCTCCGCGGCGGGAAGGTCGATCTTGTTGAGCGCGGCGACGATCGCGAGGTCGTGCTCGAGCGCGAGGTAGCAGTTCGCCAGCGTCTGCGCCTCGATCCCCTGCGACGCGTCGACGAGCAGCACGACGCCCTCGCACGCGGCGAGACTCCGCGACACCTCGTAGCCGAAGTCGACGTGGCCGGGCGTGTCGATCAGGTGCAGCACGTGGTCGGCCCACTCGAGCCGGACGTTCTGCGCCTTGATCGTGATGCCGCGCTCGCGCTCGAGCTCCATCGAGTCGAGGTACTGCGCCCGCATGTCGCGCGGGTCGACCGCCCGGCACAGCTCGAGCACGCGGTCGGCGAGCGTCGACTTGCCGTGGTCGATGTGGGCGATGATCGCGAAGTTCCGGATGCGCTCGAGCGAGGTCATGGGCGGTACCCATTCTCGCCGAGCACCCGCCGCCGGCCGGGATGGCGAAGCCGAGAGCGGCGAGACACGACCACGCTGCTACCCTGTCCGGGTTCCACGACGAGTCCCGGAGCCCTCACGCGCATGGCGAACATCAAGAGCCAGAAGAAGCGGATCCTCACGAACGAGAAGCGGCGCCGCCGCAACCTCGCTGTCCGCTCGGAGCTCAAGACCCGCGTGAAGCGCGCCCGCGAGGCGGCCGAGAGCGGCGGCGAGGACGCCGCGGAGCGGTTGCGGATGGCCCAGAAGCGGCTCGCGATGGCGGGTGAGAAGGGCATCATCCACAAGCGGCAGGCTGCCCGCCGCACCTCGCGCCTGATGCGTCAGGCGGCCCGCGCGCTCGCCGGCGACTAGCTACCGCGAGCGCGACCGCGCTGCGGCCGCGCTCTTCCGTCCCGGTCCCCCGCGACGTGCGCCCGAGCGCGCCGAGAGCGCGGCGAGCCGCGACACGAGCACCTCGAGCACGACGTCCTCGGGGATCGCGCGCGCACCCTTGAGATCGATGTCGGCCTGGTGCAGCCGTGCGAACGCCTCGCGCAGCCCGTCGCTCCCGAGGCGGCGCGACGCCTCCAGCGCCTTGCGCGCGGGATAGGGCTTCACCTTCCCGCCCAACGCGGCGACGGCGGCGCGCTCGTCCGTCACGTCGGGGTCGTCGAGACGGGCCAACCGCCGGTAGTGGCTGTGCAGGAGCCCGGTCACCTGGAGCGGGTGCATCGGCTTCGGCTGGCGGGGGCTCGTCACGGTGAGCATGCGGTGGAGCGTCTCGAGCGCGGCCGCGACGTCTCCCGCGTCGATCGCGTTCGCGAGCTGGTAGACGGGCACCGCGCCCGCCTCCCCGAGGTACGGCTCGATGTCGTCGGCGTCGAGCGCGGCGCCGGCACCGTAGGTCGACGACAGCACGTCGACGAACGCGCCGACGCGACCGGCATCGTCACCCAGCCGCTCGACGACGGCGCGCCTCGCCTTCGGGTGCAGGTGCACGTCTGCTCGCGCGAGAACGTCCTCGAGCACGTCGTCCGTCTTCTCGGAGCGTGGACCGATCTCCTGCGCGCCCGCGGCGCTCAACGCCTTCGCGAGTGGCGTGCTGATGCGCCCGCCGGTGTTGACGAGGACGAGCGCGGTCGTGTCGAGCGGGTCCGCGAGATACGCGACGAGTGGCTTCGCGTCGTCCGCGGTCAGCTCGTCGGCGTTGCGCACCACGACGACGCGCCGCTGCGTCATGAACGGCGGGCTCGACGCGGCGTTCACGACGGCCGCGACGACCGCGGCCCGACCCTCGGCCGTCGCGTCGCCGTCACCGCGCGTGGGAACCGTCGCGTCCTCGAGCGCGAGCGTGCGGTCGTCGTCGCCGAGCAGCTCGTCGACGAGGCGCTCGAGGACCTGCGCACGCAGGACCGGATCGCCCCCGCGGACGACGTGAACGGTCACGCTCCTGCTCCCGGCCGCCCGCGATCGACGTCGAGGAGCGCCTCGACCACACGGCACACCTGGACCGAGCCCGCGACGTCGTGCACGCGCACGATGCGGCACCCGCGCGCGACGCCGTACGCCACACACGCCAACGATGCATCGCGGCGCTCGTCGACGGCGAGGTCCATCAGCTCGCCGAGGAAGCGCTTGTTCGACGCCGACAACAGCAGCGTGTAGCCGGATGCAGCGAACGTCTCGCTCTCGCGCAGCAGCACCGCGCTCATCGCCGGTGTCTTGCCGAGGTCGAGGCCGGCGTCGATCGCGATCTGCTCGCGCGCGAGACCCGCCTGCTCCGCCGCTCGTGCACGGGCCAGGAGGAACTCGTTGACGTCGGCGACGAGGTCGTCGTAGACGGGCTCGGGATCGGGCACCCGGGGACGGAGACGGATGTGCGTCGCGATGACGGACGCGTCGGCCTTCGCCGCGACCGCGAGATAGTCGGGATCGGCGAAGCCGCTGATGTCGTTCCCGACGACCGCACCCGCCTCGCACGCCGCCGCGAGCACGCTCGCGCGCCAGGTGTCCACCGAGATCGGGACCGCGACGCGCGTGTGCAACGCCTCGATCGCCGGGATCACGCGGTCGAGCTCCTCGGACTCGCCGACCTCGGGGCCCGGGCCGGCCTTCACGCCCCCGACGTCGAGCACGTCCGCGCCGTCACGGACGAGCTGCTCGGCCCGCTCGAGCAGCCGGTCCAGCGCGAACGTCTCACCGCGGTCGTAGAACGAGTCCGGCGTCCGGTTGAGGATGCCCATCACGAGCGTGCGAGTCGTCAGGTCGTGGGTGTGCTCGCCGAGACGGAACGCGGGCATCGGGGCGGACACTACCGGGCCGTCGCATGGCGACCACGACCGCGGTGAGCACGAACGCGACGGCGGCGAGCAGCGCAGCGCCGCGCGGGTCGAGCGCGACGGGAACCCGCGCGCCGACGTGCGCGACGAGCGCGACGTAGCCCGAGAGCAGACGGGCAGGTTGCTGCGCGAGCCACGCGAACGCGGGAGCGTGACGCGCGGCCAGCCCGCCGAGGACGCCGCCGGCGAGCCCGAACGTCGTCAGCGGGCCGACCGCGACGGCGGCCGCGACGTTCGCCGGCAGCGCGACGAGCGGCATCGACCCGAACACGCCGAGCTCGATCGGCAGGACACCGAGCTGCGCGGCGGCAGTCACCGCGAACGGCTCGCACACGACCGACGGACCGGGGAGGCGGCGCGCGAGCGCGGTGGCGAGCAACGCGATGCCGCAGCACGCGCCGCACGAGAGCGCGAACCCGACCGAGTGGAGCAGGAACGGATCAGCCAGGAGCAGCACGGTCGCCGCGATCGCGAGCACGCGCAGCGTCGCGATCGGCCGTCCGAGATGGACCGCGAGCATCGAGACGGCAGTCATCGCGATCGCGCGGAGCACGGACGGTTCCCAGCGCGTCATCGCGCCGAACGTCACGACCACCGCGAGCGCCACGACGAGCCGGGGCCACCGCCCGACCCGGCGGAGCAACGGGCCGGCGAGCGCGAGCACGAACGCGACGTTCTCGCCCGACACGGCGACGAGATGGCTGAGCCCCGATGCTCGGAACTCGTCGACGACGGTCGCGGGGACGTTGCGGGTGTCGCCCAACAGGAACCCCGCGACGAGGCCGCGCTGCGTCAGCGGGAGGAACCGCGTCCCGCCGAGCACGGCGTGCCGGGCCGTGTTCGCGAGCCGCGCGAGGGGCGAGGTCGGGCGGCGGGCGTCGAGGACGTCGGTGACAGTCAGGCGAGCGACCGCGTGACGCCAGGTGAACCGCGCGTCGTAGCCGGTGAGCGGGACGAGGCGGCCGCGCACCACCACTCGGTCACCGGCCTCGAGGATCGACATCCGCGCACCGACGTCGCGCGACGCGCGCGCGAGCACGATCCGGCCGCCCGCACGGCGCGCGGACACGCCGTCGTCCACGTCCCGCAACCGGACCAGCACCGACGCACCGAACCGGTTCGGGACGGGGTCCTCGGCGAGAGTGCCGTGGACGACGGCCGTGGCACGGTCGTCGACGAGACGCGTGATCGGCGAGTGCACGAGGCCGTCGAGGGCCCGGCACGTCGACGCGCTCGCGAGCAGCGCGCACGCGACCACTGCGACGGCGAGTGTCACCGGTGGTCGTCGCACGACGACGCACGCCGCGAGCGCGACGAAGCCCGCGACCAGCGCGCCGGTCGCGGGCGCCGGACCCGCGCGCTCGCCCACGACGATCCCGACGACCGTTCCCGCGAGCGCGGCGCCCGGACCCGCGGCCGAGCGGAGCGTGGTCACACGCGCACGAGCGGCTCGAGCTGCGCGAACCGGGCGTCGCCGATGCCGCGCACGCGACGCAGGTCGGACACCGAGCGGAACCCGCCCGACCGCGTCCGTTCCGCGATGATCGCCTGCGCGAGCGCGGGACCGATGCCGGGCAGCGCCTCCAGCTGAGCCTGCGTGGCCGTGTTCAGGTCGAGCGGCGCGTCGGGCGTCGGCTCGCCCGCGCTGCCCCCGGCGCCGCCTCCGCCGGTCGACCCGTCGCTCCCCGCGACGACGGGCGCGGGCTCACCGACCTTCGCGACGGCGATGTGCTGCCCGTCCACGAGCTTCGCCGCGAGGTTCAGGCGAGCGAGGTCCGCACCGGGGACCGCGTCTCCGGCGGCCGCGATCGCGTCGACGACGCGTGAACCCGCGGGCAGGCGGACGACCCCGGGCCGCGCGACCGCGCCCGCGACGTCGACGACGACCTCGCTCGCCGCGCTCTGGCCCGTCGTGGACGTCGTCGCCCGTGCGCGCGTCGTGGGCGTCGCGCGGTCGCGGGCCGGGCCGGTGGCCGCCCGGGGCGCGCCGGCGTCACTCGCCGAGGCGCCGCTCGCGACGCCGAGCCGGTACCACACGACGCCGGCCACGACCGCGGCGACGAGCAAGACCGCGACCGCGACGCGCGTGTCGGAGCGCCAGACGCGCACGCGATCCGCGAGCGCGGCCCACGGGCCGTCGGGCAGCGACGGGCGCGGAGGATCCGGACGAGCGAACGGGGTGGACGGCATCACGACCTCCGGAGGCGCGAGACGACGCGAGGAGGAAGTGATGCGGGGGAAGGGGCCCGACCGGCGGGAGCTCCGGCGGAAGGGATCGGGACCGTACCAGGCCCGGTCAGCGTCCCGCCACGCCGCGGGCCTCGACCTCGAGCGGGATCGCCTCGTACGCGGCCTGGTGCGCGAGACCGTCGCGACGACCGCGTGCATACGCGCCGAGGTAGCGCGCGAGGAAGTGCACGACACCGAGCTCACGCCACTGCCGCACGTGGACGAGCTCGTGCGCGAGGAGCGCGCGGTCGCGCTCGAGGCCTCGCCGCACGACGACGAAGCGGCCGAGCGTGATCGCGTCGATCGCGTGCGGGAGCCACGGGACCACGACGACGCGCGCACGGGACCGGTCCTCGGGCGGGACGCGATCGAACCGCCCGAGCTCGACGGGCGACAGCCGGCCCACGATCATCGCCGCGCTACCCGACGACGACGTTGACGAGCCGTCCCGGCACGACGATCACCTTGCGGACGTTCCTCCCCGCGAGGAGCTCCCCCACGTGCGCGTCGTCGAGCGCCGCGGCCTTCGTCGTCGCCTCGTCGGCATCCGGCGCGACGAGGACGCGCGCGCGGACCTTGCCGTTGACCTGTACGGGGATCTCGACCTGCTCGACGACGAGCAGCGAGGGGTCGGGCTCGGGGAACCGCTCGTACGCGAGGGACTCGGTGTGGCCCATGCGCTCCCACAGCTCCTCCGCGACGTGCGGCGCGAGGGGCGCGACCATGAGCACCAACGCGTGTGCGACCTCTGCCGGGACGGCGGCTTGCTCGCCGTATACCCGCCAGACGTGGTTGTTGAGCTCGAACAACCGCGCGATCGCAGTGTTGAACGACAGGGTCGACATGTCGTCGCGCACGGCGGCGATCGTGCGGTGCAGGAGTCGACGCGTCTCGTCGTCGGCGGTGTCGGCAGTCACGCGCGTCGCCTCGGTCGACTCGTCGATCAGGTTCCGCCACAGCTTCTGGAGGAAGCGGTGCACGCCGACGATGTCGTTCGTGTTCCACGGGCGGCTCTGGTCGAGCGGTCCCATGAACATCTCGTAGAGGCGCAACGTGTCCGCGCCGTAGTCGCGGTACATGTCGTCGGGCGTGACGACGTTCTTGAGGCTCTTGCCCATCTTCCCGTACTGGCGCTCGACGGGCGCGTCACCGAGGAAGTACGCGCCGTCGCGCTCCACGACATCCGACGCCTCGACGTACACGCCGCGCTCGTCGACGTACGCGTACGCCTGGATGTAGCCCTGGTTGAAGAGGCGCTGGAAGGGCTCGGGCGTCGTCACGTGACCGAGGTCGTACAGCACCTTGTGCCAGAACCGCGCGTAGAGCAGGTGCAGCACGGCGTGCTCGACGCCGCCGACATAGAGATCGACGCCGCCGATCGCGGCGGTACCGTCCGCGCGCACACCGTGCATCCAGTACTGCTCGACCTCGGGATCGACGAGCGCGACGTCGTTCGTCGGATCGAGGTAGCGCAGGTAGTACCAGCACGAACCGGCCCACTGCGGCATGGTGTTCAGCTCACGCGTGTAGCGGCGAGGGCCGTCGCCGAGATCGAGCTCGACGGTCTTCCAGTCCTCGGCGCGCGAGAGGGGCGGCTCGGGAAGGGTGTCGTCGTCGCCCACGATCCGGGGCTCGAAATCGGAGATCTCCGGGAGCTCGACGGGCAGCGCGTCGTCGGGCAGCGCGACGGGCAGGCCGTCCTCGTCGTAGACGATCGGGAACGGCTCACCCCAGTAGCGCTGGCGCGAGAAGAGCCAGTCGCGCAGCTTGTAGTTGACCGTCGGCTCGCCGAAGCCGCTCGCGAGGAGCCAGTCGCCGATCACGCGCTTCGCCTCGGGCGTCGGCAGCCCGTCGAGCGACACCTCGTTGTTCGTCGACGCCATGCCGACGCCGTCACCGCTGTACGCCTCGGGCCACCCCTCGGCCGGCGTGTCCGGACCCACGTTGCGTTGGTCGAGCCACGCGTCGGGAGGACGGACGACGCCGACGATCGGGAGCTCGAACTCCTTCGCGAACTCGAAGTCGCGCTCGTCGTGCGCGGGCACGGCCATGATCGCCCCCGTGCCGTAGCCCATCAGCACGTAGTCGGCGATGAAGATCGGGATCGGCTGGTCGTTCGTCGGGTTGAACGCGAACGCGCCGGTGAACACGCCCGTCTTCTCGCGCGTCTCGGCCTGGCGCTCGACGTCACTCTTGGACGCGGCGAACCGCCGGTAGCGCGCCACGGCGTCGGCCGGCGACTCGTCGGCGCCGAACACCCCGCGCCACGCGTTCGGCGTGACCTGCCAGGCGTCGAGCTGCACACCACCGGGCCAGTCGACGGGGACGATCTCGTCGACGAGGGGGTGCTCCGGCGCGAGCACTATGTACGTCGCGCCGAACAGCGTGTCGGGACGGGTCGTGAACACCTCGATGTCCAGGTCGTCGTGGTTCACGACCGGGAACGCGACGCGCGCGCCGACGCTCCGACCGATCCAGTTGCGCTGCATCTGCTTGATCGAGTCGGTCCAGTCGAGCGCGTCGAGATCGGCGAGCAGGCGCTCCGCGTACGCGGTGATGCGCAGCATCCACTGCTTCATCGGCCGCCGGTAGACGGGGTGGTTGCCGCGCTCGCTGCGGCCCTCCGCGGTCACCTCCTCGTTGGCCAGGACGGTCCCGAGCGCGGGGCACCAGTTCACGGGCGCCTCCGCGAGGTACGCGAGCCGGTAGGAGTCGACCAGCGCGCGCCGTTCACGCGCGTCGAGGTCCTTCCACGCACGGCCGTCCGCGGTGTCGCGGGACGCGTCACGCGCGCCGGACTCGAACTCCGCGACCAGCTCGTCGATCGGGCGCGCGCGGTTCTGCTCGGTGTCGTACCAGGAGCCGTAGATGCGCAGGAAGATCCACTGGGTCCACCGGTAGTACTCCGGGTCCGTGGTCGCGATCGACCGGCGCGGGTCGTGGCCGAGCCCGAGCGCGCGCAGCTGCCGGCGCATGTTGGCGACGTTCGCGGCGGTGGTGACGCGGGGATGCTGGCCCGTCTGCACGGCGTACTGCTCGGCCGGGAGGCCGAACGCGTCGTAGCCCATGGCGTGGAGCACGTTGCGGCCGTTCATGCGCTCGAAGCGCGCGAACACGTCGGTCGCGATGTAGCCGAGCGGGTGGCCCACGTGAAGGCCCGACCCGCTCGGGTAGGGGAACATGTCGAGGACGTAGAGCTTCGAGCGATCCGCCATGCGCTCGAAGCCCTCGCTGAGCGCGCCGGTCGCGCTCGGCGGGTTCGGCGTCCAGAACGTGTGGTCGGCGTCCCAGCGGTCGTGCCACTTCGCCTCGATCGCGTTCGCGAGCGCGGCGTCGTAGCGGAAGCGAGGGGCGTCGGCGCCGGCCGGCGAGGCGGAACGGCGGGTGGCGGTCACGTTCCGGAGGCTATCGGCCGGGTCCGCGCAGGCCGGTCCACGTTTTCGCTGTCAGACCCCCGTCGTATGCTCCGAACATGTGTTCGACGTGCGAGGCATTCGAGGCGCGGTTGATGGCTGGTACCGTTGCGCCCTCCGGGGCTGTAGCTCAGTTGGTAGAGCGCATCCATGGCATGGATGAGGTCACGGGTCCGATTCCCGTCAGCTCCACCTCTTTCGGACATACCGGGCGGTCGCTCGGGTTCCTGCTCGGCGGGTTCGTCGCCGGGGAAGGCTCCTTCTTCACGTCTCGCCTCCCGCCCCGCCGGGACGGCCGCACGCGGACGCGGTTCGTGTTCCAGGTTGCGGTCGCGACGCGAGATCGCCCCGTCCTCGAGGCGCTCCGCGAGTTCCTCGGCTTCGGGAGCGTGACCGACCACCGACCTGCCCGCGCGCACTGGCAGCCGATGAGCTCGTTCACGATCGCGTCGTTTCGCGGCCACTACGCCGCGACCATTCCGTTTGCGGAGCGGTACTTGCTCCCGTCCGCCAAGCGGGCGCAGTACGAGCGGTGGCGCGATGCGTTCCTCGCGTACGACGAGACGCGAGCGCGTCGCACGCGGTCCGTGTGCTCGGAACCTGGATGCGAGGGGTGCGTGCGCGGCCGCGGACTGTGCCGGTCTCACTACTATCGTGCGACCGGTTACTGACGCGATCGCGGCGTTCGCCGCCGCGTTCGTACTCGCCGAAGGATGCTTCACCGGCACCAACGACGGGCGGCGATACTCGTTCAGTGTCGGACTTGGTGCGGCAGATGCCGGGATGTGCGGTCTGCTCTCCGCGTTCTTCGCGGTCGGATCCATCACGCGCTCGCCGCGACGAAAGTCCCACTACGACGACGAGGTCGCGTTCGTCGTCGGATCGGCGCGCGAGCTCGTCGAGGTGATCGTGCCGTTCATGGACGAGCACCTGCCTCCGTCGCACAAGCGCGTCCAGTACCTCGCGTGGCGTGAGCGCCTGCTCGACCACTGGGAGCGCCGCGCGAAGCGGGTTCGACCGTGCACCGTCGACGGGTGCGACGCCCCGCGGCGCGCGTACGGGCTCTGCCGGCGCCACCTCTACGAGGCGCGCGGCATCTGAGAACGGCCGACCGTCAGTCGCCGAGCGCGTCGATGAGCAGCGACAGCCCGATGCCGAGCATCCACGTGTCCTTCGCCAGCGGGGTCCCGTCCTGCGTCGGGCGGAGGCTGCCCTCGCGCCGCATCCCGGGCGTGCGGAGGTACAGGCCCACGAGCCCGGCCGAGAACGCCGTCAGCGCGAGCCCGGCGAGCTTCGACGAGACGAACGGCGTCAGCAGCGCGGCACCGAGTGCCATCTCCGAGACGGACAGTCCCCTCGTGAACTGCTCCGGTCGCACCTGCTTCACCTGCGGGTACGCACCGGACGCGAACCCGTGGAGCCCCGCCGCCTGCTCGTCGTCCGCGTTCCACTTCGACACACCGGAGTTGAGGATGTACGCGCCGGTGGCGAGGCGCAGGGGTGCGCGGCGGAGCTTCATCGTTGCCCTCCTTGCTCGACGGCCACGCGCGAATACCCACGCGGCCTGTCGGCGACCCCTTCGCTACCCTCACCAGCGATGATCGACGTCATCGACTACCGGGCGGGCAACGCGCCGAGCGTCCTGTATGCGCTGATGCATCTCGGCCTCGACGCGAGGCTCGTGTCGGCACCGGCGGACGTCGCCCGCGCCGAGCGGCTCGTCCTCCCGGGTGTCGGCTCCGCCGGTGCGACGATGGCGTCGCTGCGCGACCTCGAGCTGCTGGACGCCCTGACCGCCCGGGTCGTCGACGACGGCGCACCGTTCCTCGGGATCTGCATCGGCCTCCAGGTGCTCTTCGAGCGGAGCGAGGAGGGGGACACGAAGACGCTCGGGTGGCTGCCCGGCGAGGTGCGCCGGTTCCCCGACACGCTGCGCGTCCCGCAGATCGGCTGGAACGGCGTCACGCCCCGTCGCCCCCATCCGCTGTGGGCCGGGCTGCCGCCCGTCGCGCACTGCTACTTCGTGAACTCGTACCACGCGATCCCCGCCGATCCCGCCGACGTGCTCGCCACGACCGACTACGGCGGCGAGTTCTGCTCCGTCGTCGCGCACGACAACGTTGCCGCGACCCAGTTCCACGCGGAGAAGAGCGGGCACCTCGGCCTCACGCTCCTCGCGAACTTCGCGCGCTGGGACGGATCGCCGTGCTGACGAAGCGCGTCGTCGCGTGCTTCGACGTCATCCAGGGACGCGTCACGAAGGCCCAGCAGTTCCAGGACAACATCGACGTCGCGCCCGCCGCCGACCTCGCCCGTCGCCTGTACGCCGACCAGATCGACGAGATCATCTTCTACGACATCACCGCGAGCGCCGAGAAGCGCCGCATCGACGTCGACACGGTGCGCGACGTCGCGCAGCACGTCTTCGTGCCGTTCACGGTCGGCGGAGGGATTCGTTCGCTCGCCGACATGTACGAGGTGCTCAAGGCCGGTGCCGAGAAGATCAGCATCGACTCGATGGCGGTCCGCGACCCCGACATCATCGGCAAGGGCGCCGACGCGTTCGGTCGCCAGTGCATCGTGCTGAGCACGCAGGTGAAGCACGTCGGCGTGCGAGACGGCATCCCGAGCGGGTACGAGGTCTTCATCGACGGCGCCCGACTCGCGACCGGACTCGACGCCATCGAGTGGGTGCGGCGCGGTGAGCAACTCGGCGCGGGCGAGATCTGCGTGAACAGCATCGACCGCGACGGCACACACCGCGGCTACGACGTCGCCATCACACGCGCGGTCGCCGACGCGGTCAACGTGCCCGTCATCGCGTCGGGTGGCGCGGGCACCGTCGACCACATCGCGCAAGGGCTGACCCACGGCGGCGCGTCCGCCGCCATCATCAGCTCGATCCTCTACTCCCCGCGGCTCGAGCGGAACCTCGGCGTCCGGGAGATCAAGGACGGGCTCGCGGCACGCGGCGTGCCCGTCCGCCCGTGGCTCGACGTCGCCTGAGCCGCGACCCGCTACGAGACCGCCTCGTCGTCCGCTTCACGCTCCCACTCGACGCGCGGCGCATCCGACCAGAGCCGTTCCAGGTCGTAGTACGTGCGCGTCTCGTCCAGGAAGACGTGCACGACGAGGTCGCCGTAGTCGAGGAGCACCCAGGACGCGTCGTCGAGCCCTTCGACGCTCACCGGCTTCACGCCGGCGCGGTCGGTCAGCTGCTGCTCGACCTCCTCGACGATCGTGCGTACCTGCCTGCGGTTGCCACCACTGGCGATGACGAACGCGTCGGTGATGGCGATGATGTCGCCGACGTCGAGCACCACGATGTCGTCGGCCTTCTTGGAGGCGGCGGCGTTGGCGGCGACGGCGGCCCGCTGCTGGATGTCCGTGGAGGCTCCTCGACCGGTGGACAGGACGCACCCCGTGGGGGTGTCACCAGCCTACGCGCCACCTCCGCGCTCACGTGCCCGGCGGCGCCTTGAAGTCCGACCCGACGATGATCGTGACGTCGAACACCTGGATGTCCTTCTGTTCGCGCGCGAGCTGGCCCGTTCGCAATGCGCGTAGTAGCGCGGTCGCCGCGGCACGTTGCGAGTCGCGGTAGTAGACGACCCGCGTCACCGTCTGCCCGAACCCCGTGTAGTTGCCGGTCTGCACGACGTCCCCGCCCGCGGGCACCACGACGCCTGCGACCTGCTGCACGAGCCCGACGACACCCGTCCCGTTCAGGATCTCGACGCGCGGGCGCTCGCCGCCGATGCCGAGGAGCGCGTCGGGGAACGCGCCTTTCGCGGCCGGGCCGATCGCGTCCTCGCGCACCTGGTACCGCTCACCCGCGCCCGCCGACACGCCGTCGACCGGCAACGTCGCGTAGTCGGTCGAGGCATGGGCTGCCGCGACGAGCGTCGAGAACGCGGGAACGCGCGCAGTCGTCGCGGTCGCGACCGACGGGGTTCGCAGCGCGTGCATCCACCCTTCGAGCACGGCCTGGACGGTCACGAGGTGCTCGAGCTCACCCGCGCTGCCGGGGTTCGTGAGCAGTGCTGCCGCGTCGGCCGGCGCGAAGGACTGCGTGCCCGCCTCGATCGTGCGCGGCTCGGTCCCACCCGCGAGGTTGACGGGATCGCGCAGGTCGACGGTGAGGGACCCGGCGGGCGCGAGCGCGTCGACGAGCTGCGCGTCGTCGAGCACGACGGTCTGGTCGATGCGCACGCCGAGCACGTTCGAGATCGTGGTCTGGAGCAGCGACGGCGGACCGAGGTTCAGCAGGTCGGCGACAAGCTGCAGCTCGAAGGACGGCACCT
This sequence comes from Acidimicrobiia bacterium, assembly GCA_035651955.1. Classification (NCBI taxonomy): domain Bacteria; kingdom Bacillati; phylum Actinomycetota; class Acidimicrobiia; species Acidimicrobiia bacterium. Next base: position 45,605 of record DASRES010000001.1, on the reverse strand, counting down.
CGAGCGCCGTCAGCGTGGGGACGAGGAGCACGGATCCGTCGTGCCCGCCGCGCTGCACGCCGACCAACGCGGCGAGGTCGACGCGCCCATCTGCCGCGCGGTGCGCGAGCAGCATCGTCGGCGCGCCGCGCACGGGCGGCACGTTCGTGGCCGCCGGGGCGGCACGCGTCGGGCGACCGGTGGTCCCCGAGCGGAGCTGCGCGCCGATCACGGTCAGCACGATCAGGACGACGAACACCGACGGAACGATGACGACCCAACGCCGGCGCGCGCGCCGCTGCCGACGCCGCTGACGTCGCGAACCTGCGCGTGTCTCGTCGGGCGCGGGATCGTCGAGCGCGCGTCCGCCGGGTGTCACGTCGAGGCGAGGTTCATCCGTCACCGTCGCCATCGGAGGGAGTGTAGAGGTGCCGCGCGCGGATCTCGCGCACCACTGCGGGTGGTACGAGACCGTCGATCGGCCGACCGTTCGCGAGGCGGTCGCGCAGCTCGGTCGACGACACGTCGAGACGCGGGATCGTCACGTGCTCCACCCGCCAGCCTCGACCCGGCGCCTCCGCGCGCTCACCTGCGCGCGTCACCACGACGAGCGTGCACAGGTCGCGCGTCTCGTCGAGCCTTCGCCACGTCGGCATGTTCGCGACCGCGTCCGCGCCGAGAAGGAGGAACAGCTCGCGTCCCGGCGCGGCGAGCGCCTCCAGCGTGTCCGCGGTGACCGACGCACGGCCGTGATCGATCTCGACCGTCGACACCTCGACGCCCTCGAGCCCGTCGACCGCGGCGCGCGCCATGGCGACGCGGTCGCGCGGCGACGCCACGACACGCCCGCGCTTCTGCCACGGGTCGCCGGCGACCACGAGCAGCACGCGGTCGAGACCGAGCGCGCAGCGGCTCTCGACCGCGACGACCACGTGCCCGACGTGGATCGGGTCGAACGTCCCGCCGAGGACCCCGACGCGCTCCTTCGGCGGCTCGGCCACGCACCGCAGTCTACGGACCGGCGACACACGCCCGACGCGAGGCCGAAACGCGCGCGCCATCCCGACGCCGTATCGTCGTCACCGTGACGGCCCCGACCGGCTCGGTGTACGCGGTCGTGCGCGTGTGGCTGCCGGACCGACCCGGCGCCCTCGGCCTGGTCGCGTCGCGCATCGGCGCGATCCGCGGCGACATCGTCGCGGTCGACGTGCTCGAACGCAGCGGCGCGATCGCGGTCGACGAGTTCGCTGTCGAGCTCGCCGACCGGGACCTCCTCCCGCTGCTCGTACGCGAGATCGAGGAGGTCGACGGCGCGTCGGTCGAGCAGGTCGAGCTCGTCGAGCGCTTCCCCGACGCGCGGCTCGACGCGCTGCTGCTCGTCGAGCGACTCGGGGCGGCGACGTCGCCCGCCGACGTCATCGACCTCCTCACGAACGAGTGCCGCGTCGAGCTGATGGCCGAGTGGGCCGCGGTCCTGCGCGACGACGAGGTCCTGGCCGTCCACGGCGACGCTCCGACGCCCGAGAAGCTCGTCGCGCTCGCGACCGGCACGGCGGCGTCACCGCTCGTCGCCTCGGGCGAGACCGGACCGGACGAGCTCGCGATCGCGCCGCTCCCGTGCAACGCCGCGCTCCTCCTCGTCGAGCGGGCACGACCCCGCTTCCGCGGCAGCGAGCGCGCCCAGCTCCTCGCGGTCGCCCGGGTCGCCGATCGCGTGTGGTCGCTCGTCGAGCGCCCCTGACCGCGCCACGGCGCATCGCTGCCGGTCGGAACGGGTATCCCTCCCCCGAACGTCTCGACGAAGGGAGTGACGATGCCCGGTCGGCGCAACCTACCGAGCACGATCAAGCGATCGTCGAAGAAGGCGCAGGACACGTACGCCAAGACCCTCGAGCACGCCGAGGAGGAGTACGGCGACGGCCGCCGCGCGCACCAGACCGCGTACGCCGCGCTGAAGCACTCCTTCGAGAAGAAGGGCGACCGCTGGGTCGAGAAGTCGAAGAGGGGCCCGTCCGACAGCCGCGCGGCGAAGTCGCCGGCTCGTGGCGAGACCGGCGGTCGGACCGCACGCGGCGTCGACGTGCGCGGCAGCACGAAGCAGGACCTGTACGAGCGCGCGAAGAAGCTGAACGTCAAGGGCCGCTCGCACATGACGAAGCAGGAGCTCGCCGAGGCCGTCGGCCGCAAGCAGCGCTGAGCCCAGCGTCCGTGCGTCGCTCATCGTTGCTGTACGACGCTGAGCGACGCATGGACGTTCCTCGGGTGGTCAGCCCTCGACGACCTCGGTGACGAAGCGTTCGAGCTGCCGCAGGTTCCGGCACTCGTAGACGCCGTCGCACAGCGTCCCGTATTCGCCGACGATCGAGTCGCCACTGTCCCAGTAGCTGCGCGGCTCGGGGTTCAGCCAGTACAGGTGACGGGCGCGGTCGCGCAGCTCCTTCAGCACCCACGCCTGCGACGCGTGGTAGTTGTTGCGCGCGTCGCCGAGCAGGATGATCGACGTCTTCGGCGTCACCTCGAGCAGGTGGCGTTTGTGGAAGACCTCGAACGCGTGCCCGTAGTCGGAGTGACCGTCGACCCAGACGACGTCCGCCTCGGTGTTCACACGCTGGATCGCCTCGCCGATGTCGTCCGCCTCGGTGAAGAACCGCGTCACCTCGTCGATGCCGTCGATGAACACCCACGAGCGCACCTTCGAGAACTGACTCGCCATCGCGTACACGAACTGCAGCGTGAAGCGGGCGAAGCTCGCGACGGAACCGGAGATGTCGGCGACCACCATGATCTCGGGCCGTGACGGCCGCGGGTTGCGGAACTTCGGTTCGGCAGGCACGCCGCCGTACGACAGCGAGTGACGCACCGTCGCGCGGAAGTCGAGGTGCCCGCGGTTGCGACGCTTCCGGCGTTGCGCCAGACGGGCCGCGAGCGCCCGCGTCAGCGGGTAGATCGCGCGCTGCAGCGCCTGCATCTCCTCGCGTGACGCGTGCATGAAGTCGACGTCCTCGGGCAGCGGCTTGCGCAACGTGCGGGCCATCGCGTCGACGCCGCGGTCCTCCACGAGCCTGCGGCGAACCTCGGCCTCCACGAGATCACGCAGCTCGCGCAGCCGCGCCTCGAACTCCTCGCGCTGCAGGCGGTCGGCGAGCTCCGGGGCGAGACCCTGCTGGTCGCGGCCGTCGCCCTCCGTCTGGGCCCGCGCGAGCAGCTTCGCGACCAGGTTCTCGAAGTCGAGCCGCCGCAGCGTGCGGTACACGTAGTACGTGCCGCCGACCGGACGGCCCGGCTCCATCCCGGCGTAGCGCGTCACGGCCACCGACGCGAGCCGGCGGAGCTCGTCGCGGTCCATCGACATCAGCGCGGCCATGAGCATCTCGGCGAGCTCCTCGGGCGACACGTCGCCCTGCCCGCCGCCGTCGCCCGCCGCGCGCTGCTGCCAGTCGTCGCCCAGCTCGCCCGCGAGCTCGCTGACGTCCTCACCCGCCGTACCGGGCGCGAACAGCGAGAAGTACACGTCGAAGACGGTCTCGAACGCCTTCCAGTGATGATGGTGCTTCACCAACGTCGCGCCGAGCGCGGCCTTGAACGTCGCACGGTCGCGGAGGTCGAGATGCTCGACCGCGCGCATCGCGTCGAGGTTCTCGGTCATCGACACGGGCAGCCCCGCCGCGCGCAGCTCGTGCACGAACCCCTGCAACACGTCGAGCAGCTGCCCCCCGCCCGCGTTGCTCCGCACGGTCGCCGCTGCGTCGGCGCGGCTCATGGCGTCGGTCAGCTTCGCCCAGTGGATGGCACACGCCCCGGTGCGCCGGCCGTCGCGCCGTCGAGGTCGAGCTCCTTGCGCGCCTTGGCGATGTCGGACTGGTACTTGAGCAGGACCTGCAACGTCTCCGCGATCACCTCGGGCTCGACCGACGCCTTGCCGAGGTAGAGCAGCGTGCGCGCCCAGTCGATCGTCTCGGAGATCGACGGTGCCTTCTTCAGCTCGAGCTGGCGGATCGAGCGCACGACCGCGGCGATCTGACCGGCGAGCTCGTCGTCGATCTCCGGCACGCGGACGCGCACGATGTCCTTCTCGCGCTCGAGGTCGGGGTAGTCGACGTGCAGGTACAGGCAGCGCCGCTTGAGCGCCTCGGAGAGCTCACGTGTGTTGTTCGACGTGAGGATCACGATCGGCCGCTGCCTGCCCTGGATCGTGCCGAGCTCGGGGATCGAGACCTGGAAGTCGGACAGCACCTCGAGCAGCAGGGCCTCGGTCTCGATCTCGACGCGGTCGACCTCGTCGATCAGGAGGACGACGGGCTCCTCCGACCGGATCGCCTCCAGCAACGGACGCGTGAGGAGGAACGGCTCGGAGAAGATGTCGGCCTCGACCTCGGCCCAGCTCGTCTCGTGCTCGCGGTCGGCCTGGATGCGCAGGAGCTGCTTCTTGTAGTTCCACTCGTACAGCGCCTTCGACTCGTCGAGGCCCTCGTAGCACTGCAGGCGGATGAGGCGCGCGTCGGTGACCGCCGCGATCGCCTTGGCGAGCTCGGTCTTGCCCACCCCCGCCGGGCCCTCGACCAGCACCGGCTTCTCGAGACGGTCGGCGAGGTAGACGACGCCGGCGATGTTCGCGTCGGCGAGGTAGTCGACGCCGCGCAGCCGGTCCACGACGTCGTCGACCGACTCGAAACGAGGCTCGCTCACTCGACCACCTGCCCGTCCCCCCAGACCACGTACTTGTACGTCGTGAGCTCGCGCAACCCCATCGGGCCGCGCGCGTGGAGCTTCTGCGTGCTGATGCCGATCTCGGCACCGAACCCGAACCGTTCGCCGTCGGTGAAGCGCGTCGACGCGTTGACCATCACGACTGCGGCGTCGACCTCGTGGGTGAAGCGCTGCGCGGCCTGCAGGTCGCGCGTGACGATCGCCTCCGTGTGCCCGGTGCCGTTGTGGTTGACGTGCGCGATCGCGGCGTCGAGATCGGGCGCGACGGCGACGGTCATCCGGAGGCCGAGAAACTCGCGCGCGAAGTCGGCGTCGGTCGCGACGCCCATCGACGGCCAGCGCGCACGCGCGCCGTCGTCACCCAGGAGCTCGACACCGGCTTCGGTGAGTGCTGCGCACGCACGCGGCAGGAACGAGTCGGCGACGGCGTCGTGCACGACGAGCGACTCGGCTGCGTTGCAGACGCTCGGCCGGTTGCACTTCGCGTTCACGACGATGTCGAGCGCCTCGTCGAGATCTGCGGCCGCGTCGACGTAGACGTGACAGTTCCCGTCGCCGTCGATGACGACGGGAACGGTCGCGTTCCTGCGGATGCTGTCGATCAGCGCCGGACCGCCGCGCGGGATCAGACAGTCGACGTACTCGGTGAGCCGCATGACCTCGGTCGCCGTCTCGTGCGCGACGTCTTCCACGAGGATCACCGCGTCCTCCGGCAGACCGGCCTTCGCGACGGCCTCGCGCAGGATTGTCGCGATCGCGACGTTCGACCGCAGCGCGCTGCCCGAGCCGCGCAACAGGGCCGCGTTGCCCGACTTGAGGCAGATGCCGGCGGCGTCGCTCGTCACGTTCGGGCGGTTCTCGTAGATGATCGCGACGACACCGAGGGGGACCCGAACCTTCTGGATCTCGAGACCGTTCGGCCGCCGCCAGCCGTCGAGGACCTCGCCGACCGGGTCCGCGAGCCCGGCGACGTTGCGCAGGCCGTCGGCCATGCCGCGCACACGGGCCTCGGTGAGGCGGAGGCGATCGAGGGGTCCGGGGTCCATCCCCGCCTCGGACGCGGCGTCGAGATCCGCACGGTTCGCGTCGAGGATCTCGCCGGTGCGGCGTTCGAGGAGATCGGCCGCCGCGAGCAGGGCGTCGTCCTTCGCCGCGGTCGCCGCCGTCGCGAGCGTGCGCGCCGCCGCGGCCGCGCGCCGCCCGAGCTCCGGGACCGGGGTCATGACGGCATGGTACCGGTTGACCGAGCGGTCAAGTCCGGCCGATTCGGCGCGGTGGGAACGGCTGGGGCGGGCCCGAGAGCCCGCCCCAGCACATCCCCTTCGTCTCGCGCCAGCTGCTGGGGCCCGGCGTCGACGGCTGGGCCCTCCCCCCGTGAGCGCCGGCAGCGACACGAACGACGGGGAGCGCAGTGTGGCCGACGGCACGCCCGATCGCAAGAGCTGCGCCAGATTCCTGACCGCTCAACGGTTGCCGGGACGTGAACGGTGCACGTCAGGGCAGGACGACCAGGTCGTCGCGGTGGACGACCTCCGGCGGGGCGCCGTCGGGGAGATCGGCGCTGCGCAGCCCCGCGACGCGCCGCAACGCGGGCGCGTCGTAGCGCACGAGACCCTTCGCGAACGGGCGGCCGTCCGGCCCGGCGATCTCCACCGCGTCCTCCACACTGAACGCGCCGTCGACGCCGCGCACGCCCGCGGCGAGCAGCGATCGGTTCGCGCGCACGAGCGCGTCGCGCGCGCCCGCGTCCACCTCGACCCGACCCGCCGCGGCCCGTGCGAACGCGATCCACAGCTTCCGGCTCGACAAGCGGGTCGCGCGCGGGCGCACGACCGTCCCGACCGGTTGGCCGTCGAGCGCGCGCACGACGACACCCGGCTCGTCTGTCGCGGCGATCACCGCGCGGACACCCGACCACGACGCCATCTTCGCCGCCGCGAGCTTGCTCGCCATGCCGCCGCTCCCCCGCTCGGTGCCCCGTCCGCCCGCGACCGCTTCGAGCGCGTGGTCGACCTCGACGATCTCCTCGATGAGCGACGCGCCTTCGTCGAGGCGCGGGTCGGCCGTGAACAGCCCCGCGGTGTCCGTCAGCAGGAGGAGCACGTCGGCGCGCACGAGGTTCGCGACGAGCGCGGCGATACGGTCGTTGTCGCCGTAGCGGATCTCGTCGTCCGCCACCGTGTCGTTCTCGTTGACGACGGGCAGCACACCGAGGTCGAGCAGTCGTCGAAGCGTCGCGCGTGCGTGCAGGTACTGCGATCGGTGCCCGAAGTCGAACGGTGTGACGAGCACCTGGCCCGCGACGATGCCGTGCGGCACGAGCTCGTCGCGCAGACGCTCCATCAGGCGCGGCTGCCCGACCGCGGCGACGGCCTGCAACGTGCCGATGTCGCGTGGCCGGCGGGACAGACCCAGCTTGAGCAGCCCGACCGCGATCGCCCCCGAGCTGACGAGCACGACGTCGTGACCGGCCGCGCGGGCGTCCGCGAGATCTGCGCAGAGCTTGGCCAGCGCGGCGTCGTCGAGCGCGCCGGACGGCTGCGTGATCGACGACGTCCCGACCTTCACCACAACAAGGCTCACGGGACGATGTCCATTGCTCTGCTCCCGCTTCGCTGCTTCGGCTCGCTGGCGCTCGCCTCATTCGCTCTGCTCGCTCCGCGGTGCTCGCTCGACTTCGCTCGCTCGCATCCGGGTCGCTCGGGTCGATTCCTCACGGGACGTACTCGAGCTCGATGCCGGCGACGCGCACGACGTCACCTTCCTGCGCGCCGGCGCGTTCGAGCGCGCGCTCGACACCCATGCGACGGAACCGATCGTGCACGTACATGACCGCTTCCGGGTTCGTCAGGTCCGCCATCGCGACGACGCGCTCCGCGACGCGGCCCGTCACCCGCCACGCGCCGTCGTGGTCGCGCACGACCGAGAAGCCGGTCTCCGCCGGGCGGTGCACGACGAACGCCTCGGGCTCCGGCTCGGTCGCGCGCGCCTCGTCGACGAGGTTGCCGACTGCGCCCAGGAACCGCTCCAGTCCCGCGCGCGTCACCGCCGAGACCGTCATGCCGTCGAAGTCCTGCTGCGCGACGTCGGCCTTCGTGCCGACGACGAGGCGGGGCCGCGCGAGCAGCGCCGGCTCGTACCGCCGGAGCTCGTCGAGCAGCACCTGCTCCTGCTCCGCGGGCGCCCGCTCGTCGGCCGGCGCGAGGTCGACGAGCACCACGAGCACCCGCGCGCGCTCCACGTGCCGCAGGAAGCGGTGGCCGAGACCACGCCCCTCGGCGGCGCCCTCGATCAGGCCGGGGATGTCGGCGAGGACGAACTCGTGGTCCCGGAAGCGCACGACACCGAGGTGCGGCTCGAGCGTCGTGAACGGGTAGTCGGCGATCTTCGGCTTCGCCGCGCTGACCGCGGAGATCAGCGTCGACTTCCCCGCGTTCGGGAAGCCGACGAGCGCGGCGTCGGCCATGAGCCGGAGCTCGAGCCGCAGCCACCGTTCCTCGCCGTACTCGCCCTGCTCCGCGAATCCCGGCGCGCGCCGCGCGTTGGTCAGGAAGCGCGCGTTGCCGCGACCGCCGCGGCCACCTCGCGCCGCGCACCACCGGTCGCCGTGGTTGACGAGATCGGCGAGCACCGAACCGTCACGGTCCCGCACCACCGTGCCCTCGGGGACGGCCACGACGAGGTCGCGACCACGGTGTCCGTGACGCTTCGCGCCTTCGCCGTGCCGCCCTGACTGCGCCTTCCGGTGCGGGTGGTCGCGGAACGCGAGGAGCGACGCGACGTTGCGGTCCGCTTCGAGCCACACGTCGCCGCCGCTGCCGCCGTCGCCGCCGTCGGGGCCGCCGCGCGCGACGTGCGCCTCACGGCGGAACGAGATCGCACCCGCGCCGCCGTCACCGCCGCGCACGTTGAGCTGCGCCTCGTCGACGAAGTTCGACACGCGACCAGGATAGGGAGGGATGCCGGCGCACCCCTCGACAGTTGTCGCGAGGCGTTCTACGACGGGACGACGTCGACGAGCTTGCGGCCCTTGCGCTCTGCGAAGCGCACCGTCCCGTCCTTCGTCGCGAAGAGCGTGTCGTCACCGCCACGCCCGACGTTCTCGCCGGGGTGGAACCTCGTGCCGCGCTGGCGCACGATGATCGTGCCCGCAGTGACGTCGGTACCGCTGTAGACCTTCACGCCGAGCCGCTGCGCCGCGGAGTCGCGCCCGTTGCGGGACGAGGAAGCGCCCTTCTTCTTCGACACGGTCAGCCCCTTGTGATGGACGTGATCTCGATCGTGGCGTAGCGCTGCCGGTGGCCCCACCGGCGCCGCTGGTTGGCCTTCGCCTTGTACGTGAAGCCCTCGATCTTCGGGCCCCGCGACTCGCCGACGACCCGGGCGCGGACCGCCGCGCCGCCGAGCTGGGCCGGGGTCGCGAGCACGTCGTCGCCGTCGACGAGCAGGACGGGCTGCAGGTCGACATCACCGTCGGAGCCCAGGAGCTCCACGTCGAGCTGCTGGCCCTCCTCGACTCGGTACTGCTTGCCGCCGGCCTTGACCACTGCGTACATGGCGCGCTGAACCCCTCGGACGTTCGCCGGGAAACCGGGTCAGTGTAGCGGAGCCCGTGCCCTCACCTGGAAGGATGCCGGCATGCCGCAGGAGCCGCGCGTCCTGGCCGCCCGCCCGAACCTCGAGGTTCGCGAGGTCGCACCACTGCTGGCGTTCGTGACGGCCGTGCTCGGCTTCACGACGCTCGCCACGATGGGCGACGGTCCGGACTTCGCGCTCGTCGAGCGCGACGGCGTGTCGCTCGCGCTCGTCGCGTCGGACACGCCCGGCATCCCGTCGACCACGACGTGCTACGTCGACGTCGACGACGTGGAGGCGATGCACGCGCGATGCGCCGCGAAGGGCGCGGACATCGTCGCGGCGCTCGAGACGCATCCGTGGGGCATGCGCGACTTCGTGGTCGCGCTACCGGGCGGCCACCGGATCGCGGTCGGGCAGCGAATCAGTTGAGCAGCGACTCGTCGACGACGAAGCCGCGGCCGTGACAGACCTCGCAGTGCTCGCTGAACGCCTCGACGAGCCCTTCGGAGATGCGCTTGCGCGTCATCTCGACGAGGCCGAGCTCCGAGATGTCGAACACCTGGGTGCGGGTCTTGTCGCGGGCGAGGGCGTCCTTGAACGCTCGCAGCACCTCGTCGCGGTTCTGCTTGATCTCCATGTCGATGAAGTCGATGACGATGATCCCGCCGATGTCGCGCAACCGCAGCTGCCGCGCGACCTCCTCCGCGGCCTCGAGGTTGTTCTTGAAGACGGTCTCCTCGAGATTGGACTTCCCGACGTTCTTGCCGGTGTTGACGTCGATGACCGTGAGCGCCTCGGTCCGCTCGATGATGAGCGAGCCGCCCGACGGCAGCCACACCTTCCGGTCGAGCGCCTTCACGAGCTGCTCGTGCACGTGGTACCGCTCGAACAGCGGGAGCTGCTCGTCGGCCTCGTCGTAGTACTCGATGCGCTCCGACAGCTCGGGCGCGATCGCGTCGACGTACGCCTTCACGTCCTCGTACAGGTCGCGGTCGTCGATGACGACGCCGCGGTATTCCTTCGTGAACTCCTCGCGGATCACGCGCACCGCCATCGGCGGCTCCTTGTACAGCAGCGTCGGCGGCTTGGCGCGCTGCGCCGCCGCGGAGATCTGGTCCCACTGCCCCTTGAGCCGGCGCATGTCGCGCTCGAGCTCGTCCGCGCTCGCGCCCTCTGCCGCGGTGCGGACGATCAGACCCGCGTCCGGCGGCCGCAGACCCTCGAGGATGCGCCGGAGCCGCTTGCGCTCGTCGTCGGGCAGACGCTTGGAGATCCCGTACGTGTCCGGATGGCCGGGGACCATCACGACGAAGCGACCGGCGAGGCTGACCTCCTGCGTGAGACGCGCGCCCTTCGCGCCGATCGGGTTCTTGGTGACCTGCACGAGGACGGACTGGCCGTTCTTCAGCAGCCGCTCGATGCGCGGCTGTTTCTCCTCGACCTCGGACTCGTCGTACGCGACGTCGCTGCGGTAGATGACCCCGTTCTTCGGTGTCCCGATGTCGACGAACGCGGCCTCCATCCCCGGCAGCACGTTCTGGACGCGCCCGAGGTAGATGTTCCCGTCGATCGAGGTGTCGTCGTCCTCGGGACGGCTCACGTAGTGCTCGACGAGATGACGGCCCTCGAGGACCGCGATCTGCGTCGCCTGCCCCCGTCGCACGTGGACGCACATCATGTAGCGACCGGTCGGGCGACCCTTGCGCGTGCGACCACGCCGGCGCTCGAGGACGGCGTCGTCGAGCGCGTCGAGGTCCACACCACCCTCGGTGATGCCGAGGTCGGCGACGACCGGCTCGGTGACCGCGGACGCCGGACGCGGCCCACCGCTGTTCCCGTTCCCGGAACCGCCCCGGCCGCGACCGCGCCCACCGCGACGGCGCCGGCGCGTCGTGCTCGTCGCCTCGGCACTGCCGTTGGCTTCACCGCTCCCGCGCTCGGCATCCACACGGTCCGCGCTGCCCTGCTGTCGCGCGGGCTTGGGTGCGGAGGGCGGTGCCGGACGCGTGTCACCGATCTTGGGTCGCGAGGCCGTCGCGGCGGGACCGCCGCGCGCGGTGTCGTGCGGGACCTCACCCTCGGGTGGGCGGCGCAGACCGGCGTCCTCGAGCGCGTCGGCTGCGACGTCCTCGGTGGTCAGCCCACGATCGGCCGCGGCATCGTGCGAGTCGTCGCCGCGCGTCGCCGGCGACGTCGCAGGCTTGCGACGGTTGCGACCACCGCGCGAGCCGCGGCGGCGGCGCTTGCGCGCGGGCGACTCCGCCGAGCCGCCGCCCTCGCCACCCGTCGCGGGACTGTCGCCGTTGGCGCTCGGGGTCAGGCGCTGGACGTCGGCCGCGCTCCCCTCGTCGGTCCCGATCGTCGCGTCAGCCGCGTTCTCCTCGGTCCGTGAGCGTTGGGTCTGCGATCGCTGCGGTGCGTCGCGCACCGCGCCATCGCGCTCGGCGGAGTCCGGACCGGCCTCCTGCACGTCGTCCGACATCGGGTCCTTCTCTCATGACGCGCGCGCGTTCGCCGCGCACGGGCGCGAATCGGCTTCGAGCGGCTCGTGCCGCGCGCCGTCGCGCTCGATCCATTGCCTGGTGCGCAGCACCCGGACGTCGGTGAGGTCGCCCACTGCGGCGACGACCTCCCCGGGCCGGACGCTGCTCGGTCGGGTGGCGAGCTCGAGGTGCAGGAGCACGCCGTGCTCGGACGTCCCGAGGACGTCCGCCGAGCGCACGAGACCCCGTACGTCCTCGACGACCTCACGCCCCTTCCGCCGTCGCCGGGCTGCGAGCGTGTCGCTCGCGAGCGCGGCGCCGACGGCCCGGCGCACGTCGTCGGTGGTCGTGGGGGTCCCGGTGGTCGATGCGACACTCACGTCGTATTCGACCGCGGTGACCGACTCCTGGAGCGCGACCGCGCGATCGACCAGCGCGGCAGCTCCGGTGACGTCGATCCCTTCGGGGAGCGCGGCCGACAGCGAGGCCGGCAGCGCGGACACGTCGAGCTCCTCGGCCAGCTCGACGTCGAGGTACTCGGCCTCGCTCTCGTGACCGACCGAGAGCGCGAGGCCGAAGCTCACCTTCGGGCGGGGCGAGAACCCCTGGGTGAACGCGAGCGGGAGGCGCTCCACGCGGAACGCCCGCTCGAACGCACGCGCGACGTCGCGGTGCGAGACGAAGCGGACCTTGCCCCGCTTCGCGAACCGGAGCCGCACGGGGAAGCCGGCGTCACCGCGCACCGGCACGCTCCGGCGGCTTGGCGAGGATCCGGACCGGGACCTCACCGCCGGTGGCGAGGTCCTGACCGGTCCCCTGGCTGCCGCCCGCCGGCGGGACCGGCGAGGCGACGACGTGCTCGAGCGCGTAGTCGGTGCAGACGCCGCAGTCGTAGCACGGGGTCCACCGGCAGTCGGGCAGGCCGTGCGCGCGGAGCGCGTCCTGCCATTCCTGCCACAGGAAGTCGCGGTGCAGCCCGGCCGAGATGTGGTCCCACGGGAGCACCTCGTCCTCGGTGCGGTGCCGAGTCACGTACCAGTCGGGGTCGAGCCCCTCGGCGGCCATGGCGTCGAGCCAGCGACCGAGGTCGAAGTGCTCGCTCCACTCCTGGAACGTGCCGCCCGCGCGCCAGACGCGCTCGATGACCGCGCCGATGCGGCGGTCGCCGCGGCTGACGATCCCCTCGGCGAACGTCGCCTCGGGGTCGTGCCATCGCACCTGCGCGCGCGAGCCCCTGAGCTCGTCACGCAGCAACCCGATCTTGCGACCGAGCTCGTCGACCCCGTTCTGCCCGAACCACTGGAACGGCGTGTGCGCCTTCGGCACGAACCCGCCGACGGACGCGGTCGCGCTCGCCTGCTTCGTGTGCCGCCGTCCGATCTCGACGACGTTGCGCGCGAGGTGCGCGATGCCGAGCGTGTCGTCGTCCATCTCGGTCGGGAGCCCCACGAGGAAGTAGAGCTTCACGCGCCGCCACCCCTGTGAGTACGCGGCGTCGACCGCGGCGTACAGGTCCTCCTCGCGCACGAGCTTGTTGATGACCTGACGCATGCGCCACGTGCCGGCCTCGGGCGCGAACGTGAGCCCGGTGCGCCGCACCTTCTGGATCTCGCTCGCGATGCCGACCGTGAACGCGTCGACCCGCAACGACGGCAGCGAGACGCTGACGTTGCCGCACCCGGCCTGGTCGTTCACGAGGTCGGCGACGACGCCGTCGATGCCCGAGAAGTCCGCGCTCGACAGCGACGTGAGCGCGAGCTCGTCGTACCCGGTGCGTGCGAGCCCGTCGCGAACCATCGTGCGCACCTGGTCGGCGGGACGCTCGCGCACAGGACGCGTGATCATCCCCGCCTGGCAGAACCGGCAGCCGCGCGTGCAGCCGCGGAACACCTCGACGTTCAACCGGTCGTGCACGACCTCGATCAGCGGGACGAGCTGGTTCTTCGGATACGGCCACTCGCCGAGATCCGCGATCGTGCGCTTGTCGACGCGCTCGGGCACGTCGGGGAAGCGCGGGCGGACCTCGGCGAGGAACGGACCGTCGTACTCGACGTCGTACATCGACGGGACGTAGACGCCCGGGATCGTCGCCAGCTCGCGCAGCACCCCTTCGCGCGTCGTGCGGCCGGCGCGCTTCCACTCGCCGACGATCTCGGTGATCTCGCCGACGACCTCCTCGCCGTCGCCGATGACGAACGCGTCGACGAAGTCCGCGAACGGCTCCGGGTTGAACGTGCAGTGCCCGCCCGCCACGACGACCGGGTGCTCGGGACCTCGCCGCTCGGCGCGAACCGGCACGCCGGCCAGGTCGATCAGGTTGAGCACGTTCGTGCAGACGAGCTCGGCCGAGACGTTGAACGCGAGGACGTCGAACTCGCCGGCATCGCGGTGCGTGTCGACGGAGAACAGCGGGACGCCCGCGGCCCGCAGCTCCGCCTCGAGGTCGCTCCACGGGGCGTACGACCGCTCCGCGACCGCGTCGTCACGCTCGTTGAGGATCTCGTAGAGGATCTGGAGCCCCTGGTTGGGCAGCCCGATCTCGTAGGTGTCGGGGTAGACGAGGAGCCACGAGACGAGCCCGGCCCGGTGGACCGGCTGCACGCTCCCCCGCTCCATCCCGATGTAGCGAGCGGGCTTGTCGACCCCGGCCAGGAGCGGTTCGATCCGCGGCCAGAGGCTGGGCATCACCGGCCAGTGTACCGGCGGCCCCCCACCCCGCTGCGTTGGGACAGAAAGTCGGCCATATGCCGAGAAACCGTCCCAACGGGGCGTGGGGGTGGCGCGGGTGTCAGGTGAAGCGGCGCATGTGGACGTTGAGGACGAGGCCGATGCACAGGAAGTAGGCCATCACCGCCGAGCCGCCGTAGCTCATGAACGGCAGCGGGATGCCCGTGACCGGCATGATGCCCATCGTCATCCCGACGTTCTCGAAGATCTGGAACGTCAGCATCGCGGTGACGCCCACGCACACGAGCGTGCCGAAGAAGTCGCCCGCGAGCATGGCTGATCGCCACGTCCGCCAGACCATGAGGCCGAACAGCGCGAGCAGCGTCGCGGCACCGGCGAACCCGAGCTCCTCGCCGACGACCGTGAAGATGAAGTCGGTGTGCTGCTCGGGGACGAACCCGAGCCGGGTCTGCGTCCCGCGGTGGAACCCCTTGCCCGTCAGGTGACCGTTGCTGATCGCGATCTTCGACTGGTTGACGTTGTAGGTCGCACCCTGCACGTTCTTCCCCTGGTGCAGGAAGCTCGTCAGGCGGTCGACCTGGTAGCGCTTCAGGATCCCGAGCTGCACGACCGCGCCCACCGCCGTCGCGGCGAGCAGCAGCAGCACGAGCAGGTGGCGCGCCTTGACGCCCGCGACGGTCAACAGCCCGAGGATGATGACCACGAGCACGAGGTCGGTGCCGAGGTCCGGTTGCAACAGGATCAGCCCGATGGGCACGACCGCGAGCACGACGGTCACCGCCACACGCCACGCGTCGAGCTGCCCGCGGTAGTGGTGGAGGTACCCGGCGAGCGCGACGATCAGCGCGAACTTCGCGAACTCCGACGGCTGGAGCTCGAACCCGCCGGCGAGCGGGAAACGGGCCTGCGCGCCCTTCGTCGCGGTGCCGAGCGGCGACAGCACCGCGAGCAGCGCGAACACCGTCGCGCCGTACAGCAGCACGGACGTGTCGCGCAGCTTGCGGTAGTCGATCGCCATCACGCCGAGCATCAGCACGAGGCCGATCAGGATCGACACGACCTGACGCTTGACGTAGTACAGCTGGTCGAGGTGCGCGTCCGCGAGCTGTGGCTGCGTGGACGAGTAGATCATCAGCACGCCGAGCACCGAGACCGCGAGCACCGAGCCGAGCAGGAACAGGTCGACGTGCCGGAACGGCGTCGAGAGCAGTCGCGCCTTGCGGTCGGTGAGGACGGCGGGGCTGCGACGCGGCGCGCGCGTGATCGTCGCCATCGTCAGTTCCCGCTCGCGGTGTTGGCCGGCGGGATGACCTGGACCGGCGGAAGCGGTTGCGGGGCGGTGTGGTAGACGCCGTCGAGCACGCGCCGCACGATCGGAGCCGACACCGCGGCGCCGTAGCCGGCCTCCTCGACGAACGAGACCGCGACGAACTGCGGCGTGTCGGGCAGTGTGATCGCGGCGAACACGGACGTCGTCGACTTCCCGTTGACCTGCGCGGTCCCGGTCTTGCCGGCGACGGGGTACTGCGCGAGCGGGAACCCCTGGAACGCGCTGTACGCGGTGCCCTTCGGGTCGCTCACGACGCCCGTGAGCCCCTGCATGATCGCGTCGTGCGCGCCGGGCGGGAGCGCGACCGGCTGCTTCTGCTCCGGCGCGAACGTCTTCACGACGTGGCCCTGCGGGTCCGTCACCTTCGCGACGACCTGCGGCACGAAGCGCGTCCCGTTGTCCGCGACGGTGGCGTACGCCGACGCGAGCTGGAGCGGCGTGACGAGCAGGTCGCCCTGCCCGACGGCGAGCAGGATGTCGTCACCCGGGTTCCACACCGAGTTCTGCGCCTTCGAGACCGGGTCGGGGTTGCTCGCGTTGAACGCCTTCTTCCACGCCGCGTCCGGGACACGACCCCTCGCTTCCCCGCCCAGTGCGACGCCGGTCGGCGACCCGAACCCATACGCGCGCGCCACCTGCTGTAGGACGCTGCCCTCGGGACTGCCCGCGTGGAACAGCTGCCAGAAGTGCAGCCCGACGGTGTAGAAGTACACGTCGCTCGACACGGTCAGCGCGCGCGGCAGCGTGACGGTGCCGTAGCGCGCGTGCTGGTCGTTGAAGAACGTGCGGTCCGGGAGCTTCAACGACCCGGTGTCGTCGAACGGCGTGTCGGGCGAACGGAAGCCGTCCTGCAGCATCGCGGTCGCGGTGATCGGCTTGAACGTCGAGCCGGGTGCGTACAGGCCCTGGATCGCGCGGTTGGTCAGCGGGTAGTGGTTCGCCGGGTCGTTCAGCCACTGCCACGTCGCGGTCGGGATGCCGTTGACGAACGCGTTCGGGTCGTACGTCGGCAGTGACGCCATCGCGACGACGGAGCCGTTCGTCGCGTCGAGCATGACGAACGAGCCCGCCGGGGCCGCGAACGTCCTGAACCCCTGGGTCTTGAACGCGGGGTCCTGGAACGCGCGGTCCGCGACCATCGCCTGGTTGAGCGACTCCTCCGCGAGCGCCTGCACGTTCGCGTCGATGGTCAGCCACACGTCGTCGCCGGGCACCGGGTCCTTGTGCGCGATGACCCGTTGCACGCGGCCGCGGTTGTCCACCTCGAGCTTCTCGTAGCCCGGCGTGCCGCGCAGGTACGGCTCGAACGCCTGTTCGACACCGGACTTCCCGATCGTGTCGCCGAGCGTGTAGCCCTGACCCTTGTGCGCCTTCAGCTCGTCGCCGTTGATCTCGCCGACGTAGCCGAGCAGCTGCGCCGCGATCGGCTTGTAGCGGCGCACCGCGAGCGGCACGGCGTCGACACCAGGGAAGTCGTGCTGGTGCTCCTTCACGTACGCGAGCTGGTCGAAGGGGACATTCGTGGCGACCGGCACGGGCGTGTAGGGCGACACGCGCGGGTCGTCGAGCCGCTTCTCGATCGTCGCCGCGGGCGTCTGCAGCACCTCCGCGAGCCGGCCGACCACGAGCGTGCGCTGCGCGGGCGTGATGTTGCGCCGAACCGTGATCGCGTTCACGACGTCGTTGTCCGCGAGCACCACGCCGTTGCGGTCCAGGATCCGGCCGCGCGGCGCGGGCAGCACGACCGTGCGCACCGAGTTCGTCTGCACGGCCGCGGCGACGTCGCTCGTCTGCACGACCTGGAGGAACCAGAGCCGCGTGAAGAGCGCGCTGAAGAGCGCGACGACGACCACCGCGACGATGCCGAGACGGACGCGGCTCCCGTCGGTCACGCCGGCCCCTCGCTCATGCGGACCATCCTGACCGGGTCACGCCGCTCACAGACGTCGGGCTCTCGCGCGTCGCCCACGTCGCGAGCGGGAAGAGGAACGGGCCGAGGATCGCGTCGTAGAGCACCGCGAGCCCGACCATCTGCATGGCGTGCGCGGACCGCAGCTGGTCCTGCCCGATGAGGATGCCGACGCCGACGAACAGCAGGTTGCCGAGCGCGCCCGCGAGGGCACCGAGGAGCGGCCCGAGCCACCGGCCCGGTCGCAGCAGCCCGGCCTGCGCGACGCCGATCGCCGCGCCCGTCAGCGCGAACGCGAGCGCCGACAGCCCGAGCGGCGTCTCGAGGAACAGGTCGACGCACAGGCCCGTGAAGAACCCGAGGATGGCGCCCGTCTCGGGGCCCTCGAGCGCGGCGACGACGCCGACGAGCACGAGCCCGACGTCGGGCACCGCGCCCGCCAGCCGGAGGTGCGGGAACAGCGCCACCTGGAGAAGGACCGCGAGCGCGACGAGCAGCGCGAGCCGCAGCCGCCTGATCACCCCGCGCTCCCCGGCCCGGTCCAGCGCAGCACCTGCACGAACTCGAGCCGGGTCAGGTCGACGGCCGGCCGGACCTCGATGTCGTACTGCAGCGCGCCCGTCGTCTTCGTCGCGCTGGTGACGGTTCCGATCGGCAGGTCGGCGGGAAACAGGCCGTTCTGCTGACCGGCCGTGAACACGGTGTCGCCCTTGCGGACGTCCTTGTCCGGGCTGACGAAGCTCACCGACAAGAGGTTGGTGCCCGCGTGGCCGCTCGCGACACCGGTCGCCTGGCTCTTCGGCAGGCGGACCGCGACGTTCGACGACGGGTCGGTGATCAGCATGACGGTCGCGCTGGTGCGCGACACCTCGACGACGCGGCCGACCAGCCCGGCGTCGGACACGACCGGCATCCCCTTCTGCACGCCGTGCGCGGACCCGGCGTCGATTTGCACGGTCGTGTCGAAGTTCCCGGTCGCACCGCTGATGACCTGCGCGGCGATCGTCTTGATGTCGCCGACGAACGGCAGACCGAGTTGACGGCGGAGGTCGGCGTTCTGCTGCTCGAGCGCACGCGCACGCGCGATCTGGTTGTGCAGCGACTCCACCTCGTGACGGAGCTTGCGGTTGTCGCTCGCGAGCGAGCCGCGGCTCGTGAGGCCGTCGAACCAGTCCGTCACCGGACGGACGACGTCCTGTGCGCCGCGCTGGAGCGGGGCCACGACGTCGTGCGCGCCCGACCGGATCGACCCGAAGACGCCGCTCCCGCTCCCGCGCTCGTCGAGCGTGATGAGCGTGACGGACGTGATGATCAGCAGGATCACCACGTAACGACGTCGCGCGCTCCGCCGATAGACCACCAAAGCGAGCTGTGCTTCCTGGATCAGTTGTTCTGCGACGAGATGAGGACCTGCTTGAGGGCGTCGAACTCCTCGAGGCACTGCCCCGAGCCGACGACGACCGACGTGAGCGGGTTGTTCGCCACACGGATCGGCATGCCCGTCTCGGACGCGAGCCGGTTGTCGAGCCCGTGGAGCAACGCGCCCCCGCCGGTGATGACGATCCCCTTCTCCATGATGTCCGCCGCGAGCTCCGGCGGCGTCTTGTCGAGGGTGACCTTCACGGCGTCGACGATCGCGGACACGGGCTCCTCGATCGATTCGCGGATCTCCTGTGTCGAGACGACGATCGTCTTCGGCAGGCCCGTGACGAGATCACGTCCGCGGATCTCCGCGTACAGCTCCTCTTCGAGCGGGTACGCGCTCGCGAGCGCCATCTTGATCTCCTCGGCGGTGCGTTCGCCGAGCGCGAGCGAGTACTCCTTCTTCACGAAGTTGATGATCGCCTCGTCGAGCTCGTCACCGCCGATGCGGATGGACTCGCTCGCGACGATGCCACCGAGCGAGATCACCGCGACCTCGGTCGTGCCGCCGCCGATGTCGACGACCATGTTGCCGGTCGGCTCGTGCACGGGAAGCCCCGCGCCGATCGCGGCGGCCATCGGCTCCTCGATGATGAAGGCCGGCTTGCGCGCGCCTGCGTACTCCGCGGCTTCCTGCACAGCGCGCTGCTCGACGCCGGTGATCCCCGACGGCACGCAGATCACCATGCGCGGCTTCGCCCAGCGCCGCTGGTGCACACGCTGGATGAAGTAGCGCAGCATCTTCTCGCAGATGTCGAAGTCCGCGATGACGCCGTCCTTCAGCGGACGGATCGCCTGGATGTGACCGGGCGTGCGCCCGATCATGCGCTTCGCCTCGAGCCCGACCGCGAGCGGGCGCCCGTCCTTCACGTTGATCGCGACGACGGACGGCTCGTCGAGGACGATGCCCTTGCCGCGCACGTAGACGAGCGTGTTCGCGGTGCCGAGATCCACGGCCATGTCGCGGCCCACGATCGAGGAGTACCAGGGTTCGGACACGGCACAGGCCTCCCGGGGCGAGGCTCGACGCGAGCGGACCGCGTCGAGCCGACGAGGCGTCGGCGGAACACACCAGGCTAAGAGTTGGGCACCCGGTGGTCCAGCCGTCCCCGGGCCCGTGACGCGCGCGTCAGACGAGGTCCGGGAAGAAGATCGAGATCTCGCGCACGGCCGACTCGGGCGAGTCCGATCCGTGGACGAGGTTCTCGGTCAGCTCGATCGCCAGGTCACCGCGGATCGTACCCGGCGCCGCCTCGCGCGGGTTCGTCGCGCCCATCAGCGTCCGCACCACCTTGAACGCGTCGGGACCCTCCACGACCAGGAGCAGCGCCGGGCCGCGCGTGATGAACGTCACGAGATCGTCGTAGAACGGCTTGCCCTCGTGCTCCGCATAGTGACGGGCGGCAGTCCGCGCGTCGATCGTGCGCAGGTCGGCGGCGACGAGCTCCAGCCCCTTGCGCTCCAGCCGTCCCACGATCTCGCCGACGAGCCCGCGCTCGACGGCGTCCGGCTTGCAGATGACGAGGGTCCGGTCGCTCATGACCGGCGGACGCTACCGGCCGTGCCGCGTTGGTACACAACTCGCGCCCCTGACCGCGACTTGTGTACCAACCGGGCGGGTCAGGGGTGGTCGACGAGCGCGTGCCGCGCCGCGCCGACGACGTAGAGCGTGCCGGCCACCACGACTTGCGCGTCGGGTGGTGTCACGTCGCGCGCGTACGCGACCGCGGCGGCGACGTCGTCGACGACGTCCACCCGGTCGATCGGCACACCGAGCTCGACGGCCGCGGCCGCGACGGCATCGGCGTCGAGCGCGCGCGGGTTCGCGGGGCTGCAGCACACGACACGCGACGCGTCGGCGACGCCGAGCGCGTCGAGCATCTCGTGCGGCTCCTTCTCGCGCAGCAGCCCGACGACGAGCGTGCGCGGCCCGGGCGGGAACTCCTCGGCGAGCGCGGCGTGCAGCGCGTGCGCGCCGGCCACGTTGTGCGCGCCGTCGAGCAGCACGAGCGGCTGGTGCGCGACGACCTCGAGCCGGCCCGGTGACCGCACGTTGAGGAACGCCTCGCGCACGATGTCAGGCGGCAGCGGCGCGTCGAGGAACGCCTCCGCGGCCGCCAGCGCGATCGCCGCGTTCTCGGCCTGGTACGCGCCGTGCAGCGGGAGGAGCACGTCGCGGTGCTCCCCGCCGCGCGTGAACAGGTCGAGCAGCCGGCCGCCGTGCGCGAGTCGCTCCGACCGGATGCCGAAGTCGACGTCACGCAGCCACACGTCGCCGGGGCTGCGGTCGACGAACAGCGGCCGCAGGTCGGGATCGCGCTCGCCGAGGACGAGCGTCGCCCCCGGCTTCACGATGCCGGCCTTCTCCCGCGCGATGTCGGCGCGCGTCGGCCCCAGATACTGCACGTGGTCGATCTCGACGTTGGTGACGACCGCGACGCGCCCGTCGACGACGTTCGTCGCGTCCCACGTGCCGCCCACGCCGACCTCGATCGCGGCAGCGTCGACGGCGACGTCCGCGAACCAGCGCAGCGCCGCCGCCGTCACGAGCTCGAACCACGTCGGGACGTCGGTCATCGTCGCCTCGATCGTCGCGAGGACGTCGAGGATCGGGACGAGCTCGTCGTCCTCGACCGGACGGCCGTTCCAGGTCATCCGCTCGTTCATGCGCTCGAGGTGCGGGCTGGTGTACGCGCCGATCGACAAGCCCACCGTGGTGAGCAGCTCGGCGACCATCCGTGTCGCGGAGGTCTTGCCGTTCGTGCCGGTCAGGTGCACCGCGGGGTACTCGAGCTGGGGTGAGCCGAGGAGCTCGACGAGGGTGCGGATGCGGTCGAGCGTCGGGTGCTCGATGCGCCGCCGGCTCGGGCCGACGCCCGTCTCGAGGTTGACGTGCGCGTCGAGCCACGCGAACGCCTCGCGGACGTCGGTCGGCGGGATCGTCACGACGCGTCGTCGGGCGGCGCGAGCTCGACGTCGACCGTGAGCTCGTCCGCCTCCTCGGTGACGAGCTCTCGCACGTTGCCTGCTTCGCACACGTCCGCGCGCGCCGCGCCGAGCGCGCGCAGCCGCTCGGCGGTGTCGCGCACGACCGCACGCGTCACCTGCGTGCGCAGCGAGCGGCGCGCGTCGGACTTCGCCTTGCGGATCGCGCCGAGCACGTCCCCGCCGACGTCGAACACCGACCCGTCGCCGTCGCGCGACGGCGCGTCGAGCTCGTCGACCGTGGGCCAGGGCGCGCGGTGCACAGACCCGGGCTGCCACCACGACCACACCTCTTCCGTCACGAACGGCAGATGCGGCGCGAACAACCGCAACAGGATCGACAGGCCCCGCGCGAGCGCGGCACGCGCGGACGCGACGGCGCGCTCGTCGCCGCTGCCGTACGCGCGGCCCTTGACGAGCTCGAGGTAGTCGTCGCAGAAGCGCCAGAAGAAGCGCTCCGTCCGTTCGAGCGCCCGCGCGTAGTCGTACCCGTCGAAGGCCTCGGTCGCGTCGGCGACGAGCGCGCGGAGCTGCGCGAGCATCGACCGGTCGAGCGCCTCCGTGACCTCGCCGTTCGCGGCGGCCGCCGCGTCACCCGCGACGCCGAGCGCGAACTTCGACGCGTTGAGGACCTTGATCGCGAGGCGGCGGCCCACCTTCATCTGGCCCTCGTCGAGCGCGGTGTCGACGCCGGGCCGCCCGTTGAGCGCCCAGTAGCGCACCGCGTCGGAGCCGTACCTCTCGAGCACCGCGACGGGCGTCACGACGTTCCCGCGCGACTTCGACATCTTCTTGCGATCGGGGTCGAGGATCCAGCCGTTGATCATCGTGTCGGACCACGGCGGCGTGCCGTGCTCGAGCAGCGAGCGCAGCAACGTCGCGAACAGCCAGGTGCGGATGATCTCGGGACCCTGCGGCCGCAGGTCCATCGGGAACGCGCGGGCGAAGAGATCGGGATCGGCCTCCCAGCCCGTCGCGACCTGCGGCGTGAGCGACGAGGTCGCCCACGTGTCCATGATGTCGGGGTCGCCGACGAACCCCCCGGGCTTGCCCCGTTGGTCCTCGGTGTAGCCGTCGGGCGCGTCGCTCGACGGGTCGACGGGCAGGCGCGACTCGTCCGGCACGAGCGGGTCCGCATAGTCGATCGCGCCGTCGTCGCCGACGCGGTACCACAGGGGGAACGGCACGCCGAAGAACCGCTGCCGGCTGATCAACCAGTCCGAGTTCAGGCCCTCGACCCACGACTCGTAGCGGCTCGCCATGTGCGGCGGGTGCCACACGAGCTCGCGGCCGCGCTTGAGGAGCGTCTCGCGCAGCTCGTCGTCGCGCGCGCCGTTGCGGATGTACCACTGGCGGCTCGTCACGATCTCGAGCGGTCGGTCGCCCTTCTCGTAGAACTTGACCGGGTGGGTGATCGGCTTCGGATCGCCGACGAGGTCGCCCGACTCCTGCAGGAGCTCGACGATGCGGCGTTGCGCCTGCTTCGTCGTGCGCCCGGCGAGCTCGTCGTACGCGCGTTGCGCGCTCGGCGGGTCGTCGGAGGGCCAGCCTTCACTCCCCCACGTCACGTCGCGCAGCCGCCCGTCGCGCTGCACGACCGCGCGCACCGGGAGGCGCAGCTCGCGCCACCACGTGACGTCGGTGACGTCGCCGAAGGTGCAGATCATCGCGATCCCGGAGCCCTTCTCGGGATCCGCGAGCGCGTGCGCCACGACGGGGACGCGCACGCCGAACAGCGGCGTACGCACCTCGGTGCCGAAGCGCGACTTGTACCGGTCGTCGTCGGGATGGGCGACGAGCGCGACGCACGCGGGGACGAGCTCGGGGCGCGTCGTCTCGATGACGACGTCGTCGCCGCCGTCGACACCGTGGAAGCGCAGCGCGTGGTACGCACCCGGCATCTCGCGGTCCTCGAGCTCGGCCTGCGCGACCGCCGTCCGGAAGTCGACGTCCCACAGCGTCGGGGCCTCGGACTGGTACGCCTCACCGCGGGCGAGGTTGCGCAGGAAGGCGCGCTGCGACACGCGCTGCGCCTCGGGACCGATCGTCGTGTACGTGAGCGTCCAGTCGACGGACAGCCCGACCCGTCGCCACAGCTGCTCGAACGCGACCTCGTCCTCGGCGGTCAGCCGGAGACAGAGCTCGACGAAGTTGCGTCGCGCGATGTGGAGCGCCTCCTTGCCCGGCTTCGCGGGCGGCTGGAACGACGGGTCGTACGGCAGCGACGGGTCGCACGCGACGCCGAAGTGGTTCTGCACCCGTCGTTCGGTCGGCAGCCCGTTGTCGTCCCAGCCCATCGGGTAGAAGACCGCATGGCCGCGCGCGCGCCGGTAGCGCGCGACGGAGTCGGTGTGCACGTAGCCGAACAGGGAGCCCATGTGGAGCGCTCCGCTGACCGTCGGCGGCGGCGTGTCGATCGCGTAGATCGCGTCACGCGGCGCGGCGCGTTCGAAGCGGTACGTGCCGTCGGCATCCCAGCGCTCCGACCACTTCGCCTCGAGGCCGTCGAGCGACGGCTTGTCGGGCACGCTCGTCATGACCGACGAGCGTAGCGGGAGGGTCGATCTCGTTCGTGCGTCGCCTGCCCGGCTCAGGGCCAGACGAGCGACGCATGAACGCTACGCGCTCGCGTGCTACGCGCTCCGGCGATATCTCTGGTCGCACTCGCTCGGGCGCAGGGTACCTGCGCCCGCCCTTCGGGACGCTCGCCGCTCCGTGTCGCCTCCGCGCTACGCGCTCCGGCGACGGCCCTCGGTGTCGTCCTCGGTGACGAGCGTGGGGGTGACGCGCTCGAGCACGACGTTGCGGTCGATCACGCACTTCACGACGTCGGACCGGCTCGGCAGGTCGTACATCACCTCGAGGAGCACCTCCTCGAGGATGGCGCGCAGACCGCGCGCGCCGGTGCCGCGCTTGAGTGCCTCGTCACCGACCGCGTCGAGCGCGTCGTCGGTGAAGTCGAGCTCGACGTTGTCGAACTGGAAGAACTTCTGGAACTGCTTGAGCAGCGCGTTCTTCGGCTCGACGAGGATGCGGATCAGCGCGTCCTTGTCGAGGTTGTGCACCGCGCCGATGACGGGGAGGCGGCCGACGAACTCCGGGATGAGCCCGAACTTCAGGAGGTCCTCGGGCAGCACCGACGACAGGATCGCACCGAGGTCCTTCTCCTCCGAGCGGCGGATGTCGGCACCGAAGCCGACGCCGCGGTTGCCGACCCGGCTCTCGATGATCCGGTCGATGCCGGCGAACGCGCCGCCGCAGATGAACAGGATGTTCGTCGTGTCGATCTGGATGAATTCCTGGTGCGGGTGCTTGCGGCCGCCCTGCGGGGGCACCGACGCCGTCGTGCCCTCCAGGATCTTCAGCAGTGCCTGCTGGACGCCCTCGCCCGACACGTCGCGCGTGATGGACGGGTTCTCGGCCTTCCGCGCGATCTTGTCGATCTCGTCGATGTAGATGATCCCGGTCTCGGCCTTCTTGACGTCGTAGTCGGCGGCCTGGATCAGCTTGAGGAGGATGTTCTCGACGTCCTCGCCGACGTAGCCGGCCTCGGTGAGCGCGGTCGCGTCCGCGATCGCGAACGGCACCTTGAGGAGACGGGCGAGCGTCTGCGCGAGGAGCGTCTTCCCGCAACCGGTCGGGCCGATCAGCAGGATGTTCGACTTCTGCAGCTCGACGTCGGGGTCGCCGTACGCGCCGGCCTGCACGCGCTTGTAGTGGTTGTAGACCGCGACCGACAGGATCTTCTTCGCCTGCTCCTGTCCGATCACGTAGTCGTTCAGGTACTCGTAGATCTCACGCGGCTTGGGGAGGTCGTCGAAGCGGACCTCGCTGCTCTGCGAGAGCTCCTCCTCGATGATCTCGTTGCACAGGTCGATGCACTCGTCGCAGATGTAGACGCCGGGTCCGGCGATGAGCTTCTTGACCTGCTTCTGGCTCTTCCCGCAGAACGAGCACTTCAGCAGGTCGCCACCGTCACCGAACTTCGCCACGGACGCCTCCCCCGGGTGTCGTTGGTCTCGGCTCAGCTGACGCCGGCCGGCACGGCCACGGCGGCGAGCTCTCGGTTCGAGATGACCTCGTCGATCATCCCGTAGTCCTTCGCTTCCAACGCGCTCATGATGAAGTCGCGGTCCGTGTCGTGACGGACGCGGTCGACGTCCTGCCCGGTGTGGTGGGCGAGCAGCTCGTCGAGCGTGTTGCGCATCCGGGCGATCTCCTTCGCCTGGATCTCGATGTCGACAGCCTGGCCGGACGCACCACCGTGGGGCTGGTGAATGAGCACCCGGGCGTGGGGCAGGGCGTAGCGCTTGCCCGTCGCGCCCGCCGCGAGCAGCACCGCCGCGGCGGACGCGGCCTGGCCGACGCAGATCGTCTGCACGTCGGGCTTGATGTACTGCATCGTGTCGTAGATCGCGAACAGCCCGGTGATCTCGCCGCCCGGCGAGTTGATGTAGATCGAGATGTCCTTGTCCGGGTCCTCGCTCTCGAGGTGAAGGAGCTGGGCGATCATCAGGTTCGACACCCAGTCGTCGATCGGCGTGCCGAGGAAGATGATCCGCTCCTTGAGCAGCCGGGAGTAGACGTCGAAGGCGCGCTCGCCGCGGTTCGTCTGCTCGATGACGGTCGGCATGTAGTTGCGGATCGGCTGGATCACGCCTCGTGCTCCTC
The DNA here is from genome assembly GCA_035651955.1 of Acidimicrobiia bacterium. Lineage (NCBI taxonomy): Bacteria > Bacillati > Actinomycetota > Acidimicrobiia > Acidimicrobiia bacterium. The sequence continues at coordinate 18,853 of DASRES010000001.1, read as the reverse complement.
GTGGGCCTCGTGGGGGGTGTCTTCGGCGGTGAGATCGGTCGTCTCGCTGTCGGACGCGGCGTCCGGAAGGGTGAGATCGAGCGGGCGTCCCTCCTCATCGACCGCGGTGGCGTGGTCGATGAGGAACTGGAGCGCCTTTCCTCGGGTGATCTCCGAGCGTAGTGCCTCCAAGGCCCCCCTGCGGTCGAGATCGCGCCGGACCTTGTCCGGTTTCTGGCCCATCTGGCCGGCGATCGTGGTGATCTCGGCGTCGACCTCGTCGTCGCTCGCCTCGATGCCCTCCCGGGCGACGACGGCACGCAGCGCGAGGTCGGCCTTGACGGCGCGCGTCGAGCCGTCGCGCAACCCGGCGATGAACGTCTCCTGCGCCTGACCGGTCGCTTCGAGGTACTGCGGGATCGTCAGGCCCTGGTGCTCGAGCCGGTGCATGAAGTCGTGGAGCCGGCGCTCCATCTCCTCGCGCACGAGCACGTCCGGCACCTCGATGTCGACCTTGTCGGCGACCGCGTCGAGCACCTTCTCGCGCACCGCGGCGCGCGCCTGCACACGGCCGAACAGCTCGAGGCGCTTGCGGATGTCGTCGCGGAGCTCGGCGATCGTGTCGAACTCGCTCGCCTCGGACGCCCACTCGTCGTCGGCGTCGGGGAGGACCTTCTGCTTGGTCTCCTTCACGAGGACCTGGAACGCGACCTCCTCACCGGCGCGCTCGCCGAAGCGCTCGGGCAGCGCGGCGGTGAACTTCAGGATGTCGCCGGGACGCTTGCCGCGCAGCTCGGCATCGAGCTCGTCGACGACGAGCCGGGAACCGACCTCGTACAGCAGGTCCGTCGCGGACAGCGCGTCGATGACCTCGTCGTGCACGTAGCCCTTGATGTCGATCGACGCGAAGTCGCCGTCCTGCAGCGGTCGCGCGGAGTCCTCGAGATCGGCGAAGCGCTCGCGCAGCGAGTCGACCTGCGCCTCGACGGCGTCGTCCGACACGTCGGGCGCGGGGACCTCGACGCGCAAGGCGTCGTAGTCCTTCAGCTCGACGGTCGGACGGACCTCGACCACGGCGTCGAACTCGACGGGGCCCGACTCGGCACCGGCGGTGATGTCGATCTCCGGCGGCGCGATCGTGTCGAGCCCACGCGTCTCGACGGCCTCCGCGTAGTAGCCCGGCAGCGCGTCCTGCAGCGCCTGCTCGCGCGCGACGTCGGAGCCGAGCCGCGCCTCGAGGATGCGGCGGGGCGCCTTGCCGGGACGGAAGCCGGGGATCTTGACCTGACGCGCGAGCTTGCGGAAGGCGGAGTCGATCGCCTGGTCGAACTCCTCGTCGGTGACCGCGACGTGCAGGCGGACCTTGTTGCCCTCCAGGGGCTCGACGGTCGTCTCCATGGGAAGCGGCAGTGTACCGAACAAGAGTCGGCGCGAAGCTTCCTGGCGATGGACGTGGGACTGACGCACGTCGCGCTGCCGGTGGCGGACGCCGCTGCCAGCATCCGGTTCTACGAGCGGTACGCCTCGATGCGCGTCGTGCACCAGCGCAGTGACGAGCCCGGCTCACGGGTCGTGTGGTTGAGCGATCTCACCCGACCGTTCGTGATCGTCCTGATCGAGCACGCGGGCGACCCCGCGCGGTTGTCCGGCTGGTCGCACCTGGGTGTCGCGTGCGCGTCGCGCGACGACGTCGACCGGTTGTGCGCGGACGCGCGCGACGAGGGGCTCGCCGTGGCGGGGCCGTTCGACGCCGGACCACCCGTCGGCTACTGGGCGATCATCCCCGACCCCGACGGCCACAACCTCGAGCTGTCGTTCGGTCAGGACGTCGGGACGACGGTCGAGACGTCACGCACCGGCTGAGATGCCGACGCCGAACGCGTCGGCGAAGCCCGCAACGCCCGCGCGCGTGACGACGAGCGCGCGACCGGCGCGTGGCCGCGTGACCCACCCGAGCTCCTCGACACGCCGCGCGATGCGGCGACCGACGTCACCCGCGAGGTGGTGTCGCTGCTCCGTCCAGTCGACGCAGTGACGGACGGGCGTCTCGGTGGACCAGCCGTCGACGTCGATCCCGATGCGCGCGAGCTCGTCGATGCCGCGCGGTGTGAGCCGGTAGACGACGTCGCGTCCGGGCGCGGACAGACGGTCGACCCCGGGACGGTACGAGCCGTCGTGACCGCTGACGTACCCGCGTCGCGCGCATCCCATGAGCACGTCGACGCCCAGACGTCCGGCCAGATGGTCGTAGCAGGTGCGGGCGCGTCGCAGCGCGGCGCGGCGACGGTCGTCGGTGAGGTTGCGGACCGGTGACGGCGGCGCGACGCGGGCGATCGCCTCGACGAGCTCCGCGACGTGCGAACCGGCGAACCGGTAGTAGCGGTGGCGACCGTGCTGCTCGACGTCGAGGAAGCCCGCGTCGAGCAGTCGCGCAAGATGCCCGCTCGCGGTCGACGACGCAACGCGCGCCTCGCGTGCGAGCGCCGACGCGGGCAGCGCGCGGCCGTCGGCGAGTGCGAGCAGGATGCGACAACGCGCCGGCTCCGCGAGCAGCGCGCCGACGTGCGCGAGATCGGCGTCGCCGGACATGCGTCCATCGTAAGACGCGCACGTTTCGGCGGAGCCCGAAGCGTCCGCTCCATACGGTCGAACCATGCATCGCGGACCCGCCCGGCGCGGGCTCGTCCTCACGACGATGTGCGTCGGCATGTTCCTCGTGCTGCTCGACGTGACCATCGTGAACGTCGCGCTGGCCGACATCCGCCGTGACCTCGCGGTGCACGCCGCGGGGCTCGAGTGGGTCGTCGACGCCGACACGCTCGGGTTCGCGACGTTGATGCTGACCGCCGGGGCGCTCGGCGACGCGTTCGGGCGACGGCGTCTCGCGGTGAGCGGGCTGCTGGTGTTCGGGGCCGGGTCGGTCGTGTGCGGGGCGGCACTGGGACTCTCGATGCTGCTGACCGGGCGCGCGCTGCAGGGGATCGGCGGCGCGTTGCTGCTGCCGCAGACGCTCGCGGTCATCGCCCGCGAGTATCCGGAGCCGGCCGAGCAGGCGCGCGCGTTCGGGATCTGGGCGGGGGTGTCGAGCCTGGCGCTGCCGGCCGGGCCGCTCCTCGGTGGTGTCCTGGTCGACCGGTTCGGTTGGCCGTCGGTGTTCCTCGTGAACGTTCCGGTCGTCGCGGTCGCCGCGGCAGCGACGCTGTGGCTCGTCCACGACGACCGGCGACGCGCGCGACACGGCCTCGACGCGCGCGGTCAGGTGCTCGCGATCGTCACGGTCGGCGGGTGGACCGTGGGTGTCGTCGAGGCGGCTCGGCTCGGCTGGTCGTCGCCGGTCGTGATCGGCGCGCTCGTGATCGGCGCGCTCGCACTCGTGGTGTTCGTCCACGTCGAGCGACACGCACGCGACCCGATGCTGCCGTTGCACTGGTTCCGCCGACGTGCCTTCGCCGCGCCGAACGCCGTCGGGTTGCTCATGAACTTCGGCGGCGTCGGGATGCTCTATCTCGTCACGTTGCTCCTCCAGGTCGTGGAACGGCGCTCGGCGCTCGCGGCCGGCGTGTGGCTGGTCGCGTTCACTGCGCCGCTCGCACTCCTCGCGCCGGTGGCCGGGCGGGTGTCCGCGCGCTTCGGGACGCGCCTGCCGATGGTGGCCGGCATGACGCTCGCGGCGGCCGGCGTGTGTCTCTTCCTGCCTGCGGGCGGACACGGTCGCGGCGACGGCCTCCTGCTGACCGGGATGGCGCTCGCCGGTACGGGGCTCGCGCTGAACACCGCGCCGATGGTCGCCGCGGTCATGCGGGCGTTGCCCGAGGAGCGCGGCGCGTTCGCGTCGGCCGTGAACAACACGGCCCGCCAGGTCGGCGCCGCGCTCGGCGTCGCGGCGCTCGGCGGCATCGCGGGTGACCCCGGCGCGCCGTCGTTCGTGCGCGGTGTGCACGTCGCCGCGGGCGTGACGGCGTTGGCCTGGGTCGGCGCGGCGGCGGTCGCGGCCGTCAGCGTCGACCCGCGACGCGCAGCGCCAGCGCGGGCGTCGGAGCGGGTGCGATCGGCAGCGTGACGACGATCCCGTCATCCGCGGTCTCGTACGGCAGCTCGCACCCGTCGTCGACGCGTGTGACCGCGAGCGCGCCGGATGCGTCGACGCCGGGGAGGTGGACGTCGCGCCGGGCCGGCGGGTCGAGCACGATCGCGTACCTCGTGTCCGCGTCGCGCGCGCTCGTGAAGCGGACTGGATCGCCCGCCGCGTTCGTGGTCACGCCACCGTCGCACGGGACGGTCCCGTAGATCGCCTCACCGTTGGCGTGGAGCCAGTGGCCGAGCGCGAGCAGACGTGTCGCCTGGTCCCACACGACGGTCCCGTCCGCGTTCGGGCCGACGTTCAGCAGCAGGTTCCCACCTGACGCGACCACGTCGACGAGGAGGTGCACGAGAGCGCGGGAGGACAGGTAGTCGTCCTCACGCTCTTCGCGGTTGAACCCGAACGACGTCCCGATGCCGCGCGTCGTCTCCCACTTCGGCCCGCGCGCGTCGGTCGCGGTCGTGTACTCGGGCGTGACGAAGTCGGCGTGCACGGTCCCGGCCGCGACGCCGAGCATGTCGAAGCGGTTGTTCACGACGCCGTCCGGCACCCGGCCGTAGTAGTGGGCGAACAATGCTTCGAGATCGAGCGCGGCGGGCGAGCCGATGTCGTTCCACAGCACGGACGGCTCGACGCGCGCGATCAGCTCGCGCCAGTGGGCGTCGACGTAGCGGACGTAGTCCTCGTCTTGCGGGATGGCCGCGAGCATGGACGGCAGGTCGGTGATCGGGAGGCCGCCGAACGTCCAGTCGAGACCGCCCGAGTAGTACACGCCGAAGCGCATGCCCCGCGCCCGCACCGCGTCCGCGAGCTCGGTGACGACGTCGCGTCGGGCGTGCCAGTCTGCGCGGACGGGCGGTGTCGCGCTCGGCCACTGCAGATACCCGTCGTGATGCTTCGTGACGAGCACGACGTAGCGCGCGCCGGCCGCGGCGAACAGGTCGGCCCAGGCATCGGCGTGCCAGCACGCCTGCGCGTCCGCGAACTCGTGCACGAACGTCGCGTAGTCGGTGTCGCCGTACGTGGCTCGGTGGTGGCGCTGGACAGGACTGCCCTCGATCGCGAGCGAGTTCTGGTACCACTCGACGTACGGGTTCTCGCGCATCGCCCGTTCCCACCCGTCGCGCGCGGCGACGGTGAACGGGTCGGGCCCGACCGGCGCGTACGCGGGAACGCTGGCCGGCGTCCAGTGCACGAAGATGCCGAGCTTCGCGTCGTCGAACCACTGCGGCAGCGCGCGTCCCGACACGCGGCGATCCAAGCAGGTCGGGCGCGCGTGGGCAACCGCACGGGCCCGGTCGGCTCCGGTCGCTCGGGTTCCTCGTCTGGGGCCCCTGACGTGCCGATAGAGGTCCCAGATGGAGAGCGCCACCGACCTCCGCTCCGCACGCGCGCCCGGCGACCGGCCGCTGCGCGTGCTGTTCCTGAACGAGAACATCGGTGGCCACACGACGATGCACCTCGCGCTGCGCTCGGCGCTCACCGCCTACGGCGACGTCGACCCGACGTTCCTCGACGTGCCGTCGCCGGGGTTGCTCCGGAAGCTCGCGGGTGCACCGGTCCCGGGGCTCGCGCGCCACGACCTCGACCTGCAGGCGCTGCGGAGCCAGCTCGCGTCGAGTGCGACGGCGCGCCGGTTGCTCGCTCGGTACGCGGGGACCTACGACGTGCTGCACGTCTACACACAGCATGCGGCGCTCCTGAGCGTCGGGCTCGTCGCGCAGGCGCCTGCGATCGTCTCGACCGACGCGACGGGCGCGCAGGTCGCGCGCCTGCTCCCCTACCGCGCGCCGACCCGTTGGACTGATCTGCAGCGGTACGTGCGCCGGCCTCTCGAGCGCCGCGTGTTCGACGCCGCGACCTTCGTGGTCGGCAAGTCGCGCTGGTGCGCCGCCTCGCTGTGCGACGCGTACGGAGTGCCGGACGAGAAGGTGCGGGTCATCCCGTTCGGCATCGTCGTCCCGCGCCGCGTCGCGCGACCGAGACGGGACAACCCGATCGTCACCTTCATCGGCAGGTCGCTCACGCGCAAGGGCGGCGACCGCGTGCTGCGCGTCTACGCGGACCGCCTTCGCGGACGCTGCGAGCTCCATCTCGTCACCCGTGAACCGGTGCCGGAGGGAGACGGTGTCCGCGTCCACCGGGACGTCCGCCCCGGCGACCCGCGCCTCGGCGCGCTGCTGGCGCGCACGACAGTGCTCGCGTTCCCGACCGAGATGGACACGTTCGGCTATGCCGCGCTCGAGGCGATGGCGAGCGGTGTCCCGGTCGTCGCGACGCGCGTGAACGCGCTGCCGGAGCTCGTCGACGACGGCGTGACCGGGATCCTCGTCGACGGCGACGACCGGCACCTGGGTGACGCGCTGACCCGGATCGTCGAGGACCATGCGCTGCACGACCGCATGGCGGTCGCGGCGCGGGAGCGCGTCATGCGCCTGTTCGACGCGCGCGTGACGACGGACCGGCTCGTCGACCTGCTCTTCGAGACCGTCGAGCGACACCACACGCCCCGCTTGCGTGTCGCGGGCTGAATCGGTCGTCGCGTTTCGCCGCCCGCAGGGCGCGGGTAGCGCATCGCGCATGGCCGAGCAGCAGTTTCCCGCCCAACAGCAGGACTATCCGGGCGACACGGGAGCGATGCAGCCGCACCCGCAGGACGAGATGGCCGGCTACGAAGGCCGTGGCCTGTTGCGCGGGAAGCGTGCACTCGTGACCGGTGGGGACTCCGGGATCGGTCGTGCCGTCGCGGTCGCGTTCGCGAAGGAGGGCGCCGACGTCGCGATCGCGTACCTCGAGGAGCACGACGACGCCAAGCACACTGCGACGCTCGTCGAGCAGGCGGGTCGTCGCGCGGTGCTCGTCCCCGGTGACCTCTCACGTGAAGACGCGTGCGTGCGCGCGGTCGAGCAGACCGTGTCGGAGCTCGACGGCCTCGACGTCGTCGTGAACAACGTCGCGTACCAGTCGCCCGTCCAGGACCTCACCGAGCTGACCACGGAGCAGTGGGACCACACGTTTCGGACGAACATCTACAGCTACTTCTGGGTGACGAAGGCCGCCCTCCCGCACCTTCCCGACGGCGGCTCCATCGTGAACACGAGCTCGATCAACGGGCTGCGCGGGAACAAGTCGTTGATCGACTACGCCGCGACCAAGGGCGCGATCCTGGCGTTCACGTACTCGATGGCGCAGTCGCTCGTGGAACGGCGGATCCGCGTGAACTGCGTCGCGCCGGGTCCGGTGTGGACGCCGTTGATCCCGTCCACGTTCGGGCCGGACAAGACGTCGCAGTTCGGCAACCAGGTGCCGATGCAGCGCGCGGCACAGCCGGACGAGATCGCGCCGTCGTTCGTGTTCTTCGCGTCGAACGAGCTGTCGAGCTACTACACGGGTGAGGTGCTCGCGCCGGTCGGCGGCGAGACGATGCCCGGTTGAGTCCCGACGCTTCGGATGTCGCCGGTCAGGCCGGCGCGGGGCGCCGCGGCACCGAGACGGCGACGTCGTCGAGCGCGCCGATCACACCGTGGTCCGCGGCCCACTCGACGACCGCGGTCGCCGGATGCGCGTGGGCACGGTCCCGGCAGGTCGCGCACGTACAGCCGGCATCGCGGGGATCGTGACGGGCGCGCAGGACGAGCTCGATCCCGTCCATCCACGTGGCGAAGCAGCCGCCCGTCACGCACCACTCCTCTTTGTCTCCCGGCCCGAACACCTCGACGTAGGCGTGCCGCCGCCGTTGCCATCGATTGCACCGAGCGCACCGTCCCACGTCGTACGGATCGTCCATCGTCGGCTCCCGGTCGTGGGTCGCGTTCTCGGATCGCACCGTTCCCAGGGCTTGTCACGTCCGTCCGGCGGTCGCGTCAACGTTCCGACAACGACGCGGAGCAGCCGCTGCCCGACGCCGTCGGTATCGTGGCCGGGCACCGGGGAGTGGCGCAGCGGTAGCGCACCTGCTTTGGGGGCAGGCGGTCGGCGGTTCGAATCCGCCCTCCCCGACTCGCTACGCGCGCGGGGCGCAGTGAGCACCGGCGACCGTCAGGCGGTCGCGCGAACGAGCCACGCCGCGGAGCCCAGCCGCACGCCGTCCGCGGTCACGTATGGTCCGAGCGCGTCCCGTATCGCGTCGAGGGCGCGCGCGACGACGTCGTCCGGCGCGTCGCTGAGCATGAGGCGTGCCATGCCCGTCCTGCGCACGAACGTGACGGCATCGTCGACCGTCCCGCCACCGGCGAGGAGAACGGGCTGGTCGATCGGCTCGATCGCGGCGTCGCGGAAGCCGGCTCCCTCGAGCACCGTCATGATGCGGTCGCGCTCACCGAGCGAGAACGGCCCGGGCGTGCCGGGCGCGGGCGGTTGCGGGAGCGGCACGTGCTGTGCGACGGCCGCGATCGGGACGACCATCCACTCGTTCTCGAGGACAGGCTGCCAGCAGACGAACACGAACCGCCCGGCGCCGGGCTTCAGCGCGGCGCGGAGGTTCGCGAACGCGCCGATCGGGTCGTCGAAGAACATGACACCGAACCTGCTGATCGCGACGTCGAAGTCCGGGTCGAAGGCGTGCGTCTGCGCGTCCGCGACGTCGAAGTCGACGTTCGTCAGCCCTTCTCGTCTCGCGCGCTCGCGTGCGGCCTCGACCATCGAGCGCGAGATGTCCACGCCGTGCGCGTGACCGCGTGCCGCGGTGCGCGCCGCGTCGCAGGTCGTCGCGCCGGTCCCGCACCCGACGTCGAGCACGCGGCCATCCGGGGCGACCGCGGCCGTCTCGAGGAGCCGCGCGCCGAACGGAGCCAGCATCCGGTCGTAGCGGTCCTGTTCGACGACCCAGTGGCGCGCCTCGTCGGCGTTCCAGTACTCCGCCTGCGCCGCGTTCGCCGTCGTGTCCGTCATGCCTGTCCGCTCCCCCGGTCCGCCGTCGGGCACGCGGTAGCGTGACCGTTCCCGCGGGTGTAGCTCAATGGCAGAGCCCCAGCCTTCCAAGCTGGTCATGCGGGTTCGATTCCCGTCACCCGCTCCGGCTCGAAGACGAGGCGCCCGTCGCTACGCAGTGTTCGCGCGGCGCGCAGGTCGCCGCTTCCGCGACGTGTCGAGGACGTCGCGCAGTTCGGCGAGTGCGTCGGGAACGGCGCGGTACCAGACCCACGTGCCACGCCGCTCCCCTTCGACGAGGCCCGCTTCGCGCAGGACCTTGAGGTGGTGACTCACCGTCGGCTGGGAGCGGCCGACGGGTTCGACGAGCTCGCACGCGCACACCTCGCCGTCGTCGTGTGCCGCGATGAGCGACAGGAGCCGCAGCCGGGCGGGATCGGCGAGCGCGGCGAAGCGCTTGGCCAGTGCGCGCGCGTCCCGCTCGGTGAGCGCGACGTCGCCGAGGGACGGACAACACGCCTGCGATCGCCTCGCCATCACCACCTCCTTGGTCGTCGGTCGTCTCCACAATCATATTGACATGTGTCGATACTGGTCCATGATATCGACAGTCGTCTATGTCAGTGGAGGTTCCGGTGGCCCGTGTGCAGCTCGCGCTCAACGTCTCGCTGCTCGACGAGGCGATCGCCTTCTACTCGAAGCTGTTCGGGACCCGACCCACGAAGGTGCGCCCCGGCTACGCGAACTTCGCCGTCGCCGACCCGCCGCTCAAGCGCGTGCTGATCGAGGGTGACGACGGCGGCACCGTCAACCACCTCGGCGTCGAGGTCGCGTCGAGCGACGACGTGTACGCGACGCGGACCCGGCTCGCGCGCGAGGGCCTGAGCACCGCGACGGAGGACGAGGTCGTCTGCTGCTACGCCGTGCAGGACAAGGTGTGGGTCGACGGGCCCGACGGAGAGCCGTGGGAGGTGTACACGGTCCGGTCGGACCTCGAGATGCACAGGGACCGGCTCCGCACCGTCGACCCGAACACCGGCACCGCATGCTGCGCGACGGCCGGCGGTGGCGCCGACACGACCGCGTGCTCGTCGCGGTCAGGGTGAGCCCGCAATTGTGGAATCCGGCTGCATGAGCGCGCCGAACCACAATTGTGGCGGCGGGCTGCGCTGTACGGTGCCGCCTGGTGGGGACCCAGCGGGACGCGCGGGCGGCGCCGGACGTCGTGCGTGCCGTCGCCGCGTACGGGCTGCCGGGTGTCGACGCCGCGCTCCCCTGCGACCCGGTCGACGACGCGACGTTCGGCGAGGTCCTCGCTCACGTGCGCGACGGTCGGGTCGTCGCGCTGCTCGCGCGTGCGGCCGCCGACGGGGCGTTCCCGCTGACCGACGCGCAACAGGAGGACGTCGACGCGCTGCGCGGCGCGGCACATGCATTCGTCGCGGTGCTCGAACAGACGGTGGTGGACGTCACCACGCTGCTCGACACGGCGGGCATCGAGACCCGGGTCCTGAAGGGCGCGGCACTGGCGCACCTCGACTATCCCGATCCGTCGTGGCGCACGTACGGCGACGTCGACGTGCTCGTGCGCGGCGCCGACCTCGACCGCGCGGTCGCCGCCCTGCGCGACATGGGGTACGGGCGACGGCTCCCGCCGCTGCGACCGGGGTTCGACGCCCGTTTCGCGAAGGGTGTCCTGCTCACGAACGAGACCGCGCGCGCGATCGAGATCGACCTCCACCGGACGTTCGCCGACGGCCCGTTCGGCGCGACCAGCCGGCCCGACGAGCTGTTCACGGGATCGCAGCCGTTCGTGCTGCGCGACCATGCCGTCCAGGCCCTCGCGCCTGCGGATCGGCTGCTGCACGCGTGCTACCACGTCGCCTCGAGCGCGCACGTGCGCCTGTCGTCGGTGCGCGACCTGGCGCAGCTCGCGCTCGTGACCCGGCCGGATCCCGACGCCGTCCTCGGACGGGCACGCGGCTGGAACGCGGAGGCCGTCGTCGCCCGCGCCGTTGGGTTGACGTGGCGCGTGCTCGGACTGAACGACACGACAGGGGCCAGCCCCCTCCTCGACTGGTCGCGGTCGTACGTCGTCGACCGGGCCGGCGGCCGCGCGATCGCCGTCTCGGTGGGGCCCCGCGCGGGGTGGCCGGCCATGGCGCTCGCGACGATCCGCACCCTCCGGCCCCTCGACCGCGTCACCTACACGGGCGCACTCCTGTGGCCCACACGCGAGTTCCTCGACGCGCGCGGGACGACCCGCCGTGAGCGCTGGCGTCGGGCTTGGGGCGCGCTACGCGGACGCGAGCGGCGCTGACACCGGCGCGGCGTCCACGACGACGAGCTCGCGCGACGCGAGGAGTGCGACGAGCGCGTCCACGTAGACGCGCACCTCGGCAGGATCACCGCCGAGGACGGCCGTGATGTCGTGGACGAGCTCGTCGATGCTCGTCTCGCCGTCCAGGCAGTGCCACACGAGCGCGGCCGTCGCGTCGAGGACGTGGAGGCGCGCGTTCGTCGAGTCGAGGAGGACGACCTCGTCCGCGCAACGCGCGGCGCGCACGCCCGGTGCCGGCGCCGCGAACGTCACGCGCCGAGCGCGTGGCGCACGAGCGCGCACGCGGTGTCGAGATCGCCGAACGACAGGCGGAACGCCGGTGCGTCACGCACGATGGTGGACGCGGTGTCGAACGCGACGTCGTCGAGGCGGTCGCCGTTGAAGGAGTTCGCGACGAGCAGCGTGAGCGCGTCGCTCTCGCTCATGGGATCGATCGTCGTCGCGCTCCCGGCACGGTGCCGCACCGAGAACACGGCACGGACGGGCGACGACCGGGCGAGCGGGTCGCCGCGCAGCATCGCGGGCGCTACGTGCCAGCGCGCCGCCGCGCGGCCGGGTGCCAGCACGGCGACGTCGCGGAGGTCACCCGAGAGGAACCGCGCCGGACCTTCCAGGGAGATCGGCTTCTGGTAGCACGCCGCCGCGGTGGAGCCCGGCGCGAACGCGACGATCTCGTCCGCGACGTAGCCGAGCCCGGAGCGAACGAGCGCGGTGACCAGCGTCGTCTTGCCGGCCCCGGACGGCCCGACGAGAAGCGCGCAGCCTGCGTGGGTTCCCGCGGCCGCGCCGTGCACGAGCAGATGGGTCGACGCGGCCGCCTCGACCGCGCCGCGGTCGATCGCGGACAGCAGCGCGGCCAGGACGAGCGAGGCGTCGGCATCCGCGGCGACGAGACGATCGTCGACGTACGACGCGAACCGCGGCTGGATCGCGGCGCCGCGATCACGCAACGACAGCACGTGCGGCTCGGCGCCGGTCGAGGGTGCCGCGCCCGAGGCCGAGCGGAACGCGGCGAGCAGCTGCTCGACGTGACGACCGAGCCGCGCATCCGAGGTCCGTACCGTGAACGCGTATCCGAAGGCGCCGAGCACGGGCGTCTCGTACGCCCAGAGGACGTCGTCGAGCCGCTCGAGCGGCGCGCGCTTCGCGGGCTCGGCGTCGTGGCCGACGCCCGCCGCCCTCGCGCGCCGCCGCGATCGGAGGAGCGCGGCGCCGGCACCGGCGGTCGCGGCACCGACCGTGCCGAGCGCGACCGGGTTCCCGCCGGTGAACGGCAGCGAGCCCGGGTCGAACGTGCCGCTCGATCCACCGACGGTGGCGCCCGAGCCGCCCGCGGGCTTCGCAGCCGGGCTCTGCTCAGCGGCCAGGACCTGCGGGCCCGGGGACGTCGGCGTGCTGGTCGGGGTCGTCGCGGGGGTGACGGGTGTCGAGCCGGCCTGTCCGAACGCGGCGACGTCGAACGTCCGGACGATCGGGACGCCTGCGACGACGACGCCGGCGACGGCGCCGCGGCGCAAGAACTCCCGACGTGTGTGCCGATCCATCCTGCCCGCCCCCAGGCCCCGAGCCGGGGAAAGTACCAGAAAGTCGCCGAAATGGACAGACCGCCGACGCGGCACGCGGTGTCGTGACCGCGGTACGGGCGTTGTACCCGCCGTGGCTCGCGGTCACGCAATGTCGCCCCGCGACGCATCGCGGCTACTGCCTCGTGAACGAGCTCGTCCTCGTGACGTCCGTGACGACGCCGCGGGTGCAGACGAACGGCTTGCCCGGGTCGCCGAGGACGGGCACGAACTTCCCGTCGTGCACCTTCAGGAACGCGCCGCAGCCGAGCGGGTAGTTCTTGTCGGTGTGCTGACGGGTCCAGTCGATCGGACCGATCAGCCCACCGGCGTCGTAGCTGGTCAGCTGGTTGAGCGCGTCGACGACCTTCTGGCGGGTGAAGCTCGGTCCTGCGCCGCGCAGGCCGGTCACGAACTCGTCGGCGTTGACCCAGCCGATCAGCGAGTTCTCGTTCTTCGCGTAGCCGCGCTCGTCCATCCACTTGACGAAGCTCTTCAACGCGGCGAACTGCGGGCGGGTCTCGAGCGGGGCCTCCTGGACGAGGACGATCGCGCCCTCGAAGAACCCCGCGTTGCGGGCCATGAACTCGGGGTCGTACGCGTTCGCGAGGAACATCTGCGCGTTCAGGCCCTGCTGGCGCATCTCACGGGCGAGCGTCAGCATGCCGTTCGCGTCCATGCACGTCGTGACGAGGTCGACCTTCGCGTCGCGCATCTTCTTCACGTCCGTGCTGAGGTCCGTGACGCCGAACGAGAGGCTCTTGTCGGCGAAGACGACCTTCGCCGGGCTCTTGTACCGCTTGAAGCTCGTCTCGACCATGTCGAGGCAGTTCGCGGACTGCGCCACGCTGTAGGCGAGGACGGCGACGCGCGTCTTGTGGAAGCGGTACGCGATCGACGGCCACGCCGCGCTCGCGCAGTCGACGCTGAGGCAGAGCGCACCCGTGTGGCCGAAGAAGTTGGGGGGACCGGCCCACTCGTCCTGGATGTTCCAGCCGAACGTCGGCACACCGGCCTTCGCGAGCAGGTCGGCCCCCGTGAACAGCACCGTCGCGACCGGCAGGACGGCGAAGGGATGGTCCTGGTCGAGGATCGCCTCGACCTCGCGGCGGTTCGCGACCAGTTGGTCGTCGTGGCGGTTCGCGAGCACGAGCTTGCGGCCGTAGATCCCGCCTTCGCTGTTGACCATGTCGAAGTAGGCCTGCACGCCGTCGAACGCCGACGCGTACTTGACCCCGAGCGGGTTGGTGACCGCGGCGACGCCGCTGACGCGGATCTCCGTCGGCGTGACGCCCGGCTGGTCGACGGGCGGGAACCTGCCGTTCGACGCGACGTTCGGCGTGCCCGGCGCGTCGGTCGCCGTCGTCGACGTCTGCTTCGACGACCGGCCTCCCCCGGTGCTCGCGTTCGAGCACGCGGCCAGCGTCAGCGCGACGAGCGCGACCACCGCTCCCGACAGCGTCACGCGCATCGGCCCTCCCCCAAGGTCCATACGTCGCTGCAGGGCGGGACCGTAACACCGTGACAGAGACTTGTATACGGCGCGCCGGGGCGCGCGTCAGTTGCGCGCGTCAGTCGACGGACGTCGAGAGGATCCGGGCCGACGCCATCGCGGCCGCGGACGTCGCGAGGACGAGCCAGCGCCGGGCTCTCGGCAGCGCGCGGAACGCGAGGAGCGTGCCGACGGTGTCGGCGGCGTCGGCCAGCCCGCCGCCCTCGACCCAGCCGCGGACGGGCGCGTCGTGACGCAACGCGAGGACCGCGCCGAGCCCGAGCGCGACGTCGCGCGCGCCGAGCGATCGGACCATGACGCGTGTGAGCGGGCCGCGATCGTCCTCGCCCGTCCAGAGGCGCGCCGCGGTCACGGGGGCAGCCATCGCCGCGACACCGAATGCGACGCGCGACCACGCGATCGCGCTCACCGCACGCCGCGCGTCGTCCTTCGTCACCGTCGGCTGCGCGAGCCGTACGGCAGGCGCGTGTCGCGCGGAGTCCCGTCGCGCGCGGGCGACGGCTCGCCGTCACGTTCGGCCGCTTCCTGCTGCTCGCGCCGCTCGTCGAACGTGACGTCGATGTCCTCGCTCGGCCGGCGCTGCTGGACCTGGGCGTACTCGTCGTAGGCCCGCCGGTCGGCCTCGGTCGTGGGCGGCGGGAACATCGCGCGCGGATACAGCTTGTGCGCGCGCACGACGTTGACCTCGGCCGCGTACAGGACGATCTGCGCCTCGAGGTAGATCCATGCGAGCAGACCGATGACGATGCCGAAGAACCCGTACACCTGGCTCGCGTTCTTGAGCGTGTGGGTGACGTAGTAGCCGCCGACCATCTGCAGGATCTGCCACGCGACCGCGGCGATGATGGCGCCCGGCACGAGGTCCCGGATCGCGACGTCGCGCACCGTGAGGACCCGGAACGCGAGCACGAACAACCCGAAGTTCGCGACGAGCGACACCACGATCGCGGCGATGCGCAGGCCGATGCCGATCGTCCCCTTGCCGGACCCGAAGCCGCTGACGGCGGTCGTCACGAGGATCCCGCCGCCGACGACGACGAGCAGGAGCAGGCTGCGCAACGTGCGGGGCAGGAACCCGGGTCGCTCGGTCATGGGCACCTGCCACACCTGGTTCAACGCGTTCTGCGCCGCGTTGCAGATGCCGAGACCCCCGTACAGCGTCCCGATGATGCCGATGACGAGCGCGATGCCGCTGCCGTTGAGCGAGTGGATGTTGGTCCGGAGCTGGTCCCCGATGATCGGGAACTGCGAGAACGTCGAGTTGAGGATGTCGTGCTGGAGGTGCGGGTTGCCGGAGAGCACGAACCCGAGCACGGTGACGAGCACCAGCAGAAGTGGGAACAGCGAGAAGAAGCCGTAGTACGCGATGAGCGCCGCGAGGTTGCCGGCCTGGTCGTCGCCGAACTTCTTCACGACGGCGAGCGGGAACCCGAGCGCGAGGTGCGCCTGCTGGTAGTCGTCCGCGCGCCCGAGCAGGCGCTTGATGCGGTTCACGGCCGGTCTCCGGGCTCGGTCGCCGCCGCGCGCTTGACGAGGGCGTCGTAGACGGACGGGTCGTCGGCGTCGACGCGCGGGAAGCCGTGCCCGTGGCGCCCCTCCCAGTGCATCTCGACGCCGGGGTTCGCGGCGTCCGTCCCGTCCGCGAGGAACACATGGGGACTGCCCTTCGCGACTTCGCGCGCGCTCGCGAACTCGCGCATGAGGACGGCTCGGGCCGACCCGTCGTCGAGCGCTCGTGCGACGACGTCGCCGTCGACGCCGTCGGCCTCGCGCGCGACGTCGACGACGACGTGACGCAGGCTGATGCACCGGCCGTCGCGGAAGAACGCGACCCGCAGCGCGCGGTCGAGCGTCTCCGACGCGCGCAGCCCCTGGGCCTTCGCGGCCTGCACGGCTTCCATCGCCGGGAGCGTCGTCACCGGCCACTCGTACGGCGAACGCGGCCACACCTGCCAACCGGCGTCGGGCTCGAGGTTCGCGAGGACGGGGATCTCGGCTTCGAGGACACGGCGCGGAGTCGCCTGGCGGTTGACCTCCTCGAGCAGGAACGGCCGGTGGTCGAGCGTGACCGCGTCGTCGAGGCCCGCGGTGTGGCGTGCCCGGAGGAGCCGGAAGACCGCGACGTGCGACCACGGGCAGCCGACGTCCGAGTAGACGGCGATGGTCCCCGGCCGCACGTCCATGGGGAGCAGGTGCCCGCGGGGCGTCGCGACTAAACGTCGTCGTGGTGCTCCCGAGGCTGGCCCGGTGCGCGTCGACGCTCCTCGGCGACGGGGTCGCGGCCGATCTGGATCAGGCGCAACACCGTGACGAGACCCACCCCACCGACGATGTTCGCGAGCGCGGCCCACGACGCGGACGCGGCCCAGTCGAGGTAACCGAACGGCGCGTGCGCGTGGATCGCCGCGAACATGAGGAGTGACGCGACGATCGCGTGGTTCAGCGGACCCGCCGCGAGGATGAAGGCGATCGACACCGCGGCCGCGAGCTTGCCGACCATCGACTCCGTGCCGCGCTCCATCCACGTCATGAGCGTGATCGCGCCGCCGCCGAGGATCCCCGACGCGAACGACCGCCACCCGATGCCCATCGCGGTGTAGTGGGTGCCCGCGGCGATCGCCGTCGCGCGCAGGTGCGGGAGCGCGGCAATCGTGAGCCCGGTGGCTATCCAGCCGCCGAGCAGGTTCGTGGCGGCGGTCCCGCTCCACAGGCGGATCACCTCGCGCACGCGCGCCTGGCGCGCGACGACCGCGACGACCGGCATCATGAAGTCCTCGGTGAAGAGCTCGCTGTGCGCAAGCGTCAGCGCAACGAACCCGATCGTGAACGCGACCGCGCCGAGCATCTCGTCGTGCGTCTGGTGCTCGACGACGAGCAGCGCGCGCACGCCGGCGCCGACGTCGAGACCACCGACGACGCCGGTCGCGAACAACGACGGCCACGACCGACCCAGTCGACGGGCCCCTTCGTCGACCGAGCGCTCGAACCGCTCGCGCAGCTCCACGTCGGGACCCTCGGTCTCGCGCGCCGACGGAACGGGCCCCGTCCCGGCCGGCAGGCCCGGGATGTGCGCGGTCACGGGCGCAGCACGACCTTGATGCAGCCGTCGAGCGTCTTCTGGAAGATGTCGTACCCCTCGGGTGCCTGGTCGAGCGCGGTGAGGACGCTCGTCCCGACGTTGCCCGTCGCCCCGGTCACCACGACTCGCATCGCGCCCGCCTACCCCGCTCGACATCCGTGCATGCACACGGCGACACGGCTCCTGCACGGTTGCGAGGTGCCGACCTCCGGGTAGGCGGTGCACCGATCCCGTCGCACCCGTCCGTCGACGGAGGAGACGCCATTGCCGACCGCCCCCGAGACCGACGTCGGCACGCTCACGCCGTCGACACCGCGAGAGCTGCAGCTCGAGGTGACCGCGGCGTGCAACCTCCGATGCCGGATGTGCCTCGTGCGCTACCGGCCGCCCGTCAACCGCGTCGCAGGGAGCATGTCGTTCGACACGTTCCGCGTGCTCGTCGACGACCTCCCCGACCTCGAGAAGCTCACGCTCCAGGGCCTCGGCGAGCCGCTCCTGAACCCCGACCTGCTCGCGATGGTGCGCTACGCGTCGGCGCGCGGCGTGCGCGTCGGGTTCAACAGCAACGGCACGCTGCTCACCGAGCGCAAGGCGCAGCAGCTCATCGAGGCGGGGATCGACTGGCTGCATGTGTCGGTCGACGGCGCGCGTCGCGAGACGTACGCGTACGTGCGGGGTCGCGACGAGTTCGATCGCGTCGCGCGTCACGCCGCCGGGCTCGCGCGCGTGAAGGAGCGGCTCGGTGGCGACCGGCCCACGCTGTCGGTCGTGTTCGTCGCGATGCGCACGAACGTCGCCGAGCTCCCCGACCTCGTCCGGTTGACGGCGTCGTGGGGCATCCCGACGCTGCGGGTCCAGAACCTGTCTCACGACTTCTCCGACACGCAGTGCGACACCGGGTTCGACGACATCCGCGCGTTCACGTCCACGCAGGCGCTGTGGGCCGGTGATCGCGGCGCGCGGGATGTGTTCGACGAGGCGCGCCGCGTCGCGCACGAGACGGGCGTCGACCTGCGCCTGCCGGAGCTCGAGGAACGGCCCGTGTCACGGGCTGCGGGGACGCCCGGATGCACGTGGCCGTGGGACTCCGCGTACGTGACGCACGACGCGCGGGTGCAGCCGTGCTGCATGGTGATGGGCGCGGACCGAGTCGTGCTCGGGCGGGTGGACCGGCCCGGGGCGTTCGGCGCCGTGTGGCGGTCCGAGCCCTACCGCGAGTTCCGGGCGGCGTTGCTCACCGACACACCACCCGAAGTGTGCCGGGGCTGCTCCATGTACCGCGGCGTCTTCTAGCTCCAGCGCAGCACGGCGCCGACGTTGCCGGTCGCGCCGCCGTGCGCGGGGATGACCCGGACGCTCGCACCGGTGCCGAGCGCGGCGCGCACGAACACGTCGACGAGTCGCGCCTCGCGCACGTGGTCGCGCCCGA